>NZ_SMCO01000016.1 GCF_004346685.1 Sulfurirhabdus autotrophica | reverse complement strand
ATTTCGACTGGCTGGTCAAAAAGGCTCGGATGCTACCGCATCTCGCCCTCTTAACCAACATTACTCAAAATTGCACTTCATCCTTGAATCCGCCATGCATAATACATATCCCATAAGAATATTCCAAATATAATCAATTGCTGAGAATAAATTGTATGTACTCAAGGAATTGGTACAAGGGTCAATTTAATTTGGCTAACTCGGGTATGTTATTCCAGACACCTCAAATGTGCTTTGATCCCTACAAGTAAGCAATAACAATAGCACTGAAATCGATAAGAAAATGGTTGCCCGAAGCCTTCAGTTCCCAAACCCGATTAACCAAACGTTAACCACCCTGTAACGCATTCGTCACACAAACAGCTTAATTTCTCCTTGTGGAAACTCATGACAGGGAGAGCAATATGCTGCAGCAGCAAACTCAATTCATTCAACAAGAAAAGCAGCAACTGGTTTTAAGTTATGCGCGCACAGAATCTGAAGTGCGTGAAGCGCAAAGGTTGCGTTACAAGATTTTTGCTGAGGAAATGCAGGCGCGCCTGCCAGGCACAGATTCGAGACTGGATGTGGATAAATACGATGCCCATTGTGAGCACCTTTTGGTGAGGGATGCAGGGACGAATGAGGTGGTGGGCACCTACCGTATTTTGACGCCATCGCAGGCTAAAAAGATGGGTGGTTATTATGCCGAGACTGAATTTGATCTGGACCGGTTGGTAAATCTGCAAAGTAATATGGTGGAAGTGGGACGTTCTTGCGTGCATGCAGACTACCGGAGCGGTGGGGTGATTGCGTTACTATGGTCTGGTTTGGCGCACTATATGCAGAAAAACCGGTTTGATTATCTGGTAGGGTGTGCAAGCATTAGCATGATTGATGGTGGACATAACGCGGCCAGTATTTACAATAAACTTAAGGTGGCTAGCATGTGTCCTGCGGAGTGGCGGGTTTTCCCGCGCTGTGCATTGCCTTTGGCTTCATTGGATGGAGATGCGGAAGTGTATCTGCCTCCGTTAATTAAAGGGTATTTGCGTTTGGGGGCTTATGTATGTGGCGACCCGGCGTGGGACCCTGATTTCAATACAGCGGATTTGCTGATGCTGTTGCCGATGTCGAAAATGAACCCGCGTTATGCCAGACATTTTTTGGGTAAATGAGGATGAATCCGGTAGTCTGATTTTCCATCATACTTCGCCAACGCAACAAGGTTGTTAGTGGATTACAGTGCAGCATTTACCGTAGAGGCGCTGAGGCGCAGAGTTGAAGTGCACCTACAAGATAAAATTGTAATGCTTTTTTATCTGGCGAGGCTGCTTACTCTCACAAAGCATTGCTTTTCTCCGCGCCTCAGCGCCTCTGCGGTTAATAAAGCGGTTTCTGAATTTGCAGTAACGCCACAATCAATTAGAACTGTCTACTTAGCTGAGATTTCGTGCAAAACAGGCCATTTTTTGCATTATGGTTATAATAAGTATTGTTAATATTTATCATTTCCCTGTCTAGCTGAGGTTTCCAGGTTGAACCGAAACAACCGTTTTACCTTTTATTACCGTGTCAGTCGCCTTGTGTTGCATGTGCTTTATGGCATGGCAATTGCGGGGGTCATTTTTCCGTGGTTGTCACAAAAAACACGCAACAGGATTACGCGGTATTGGTCGAATAGTTTGCTGGGTATTTTGAATGTGCACATTCACCTGCAAGGGGTGGTGCCGGATTTATCTTCCCGTAATGTGATGTTTGTGGCAAACCATGTTTCCTGGCTGGATATTCATTTGCTGAATGCAGTGCGCCCAGCCCGTTTTGTGGCGAAATCCGAGGTGCGAGGCTGGCCTGTTATTGGCTGGCTGGCACAAAAGGCGGGTACGCTTTTTATTGAACGCGCCAAGCGCCACGACACGGCACGTGTTAATCATGCTGTGTCGGCAGCGTTAAACAATGGGGATTGCATTGTTGTTTTTCCGGAAGGGACAACTTCCAGTGGCAAAATAATGCGGCCATTTCATGCTTCGTTGCTTCAACCGGCGGTGCCCAGCCAGAGCGCTATCTGGCCGATAGCTCTGCGCTATGTGCATCCGGATGGTTCCATTAACACGGCCCCGGCGTATGCAGATGAAATCACATTGAAGGATTCGATGGTGCAGGTGTTAAGTCAGCCGGTTATTCATGCGGAGATGATGTATCTTGAGACTATTTCAGCCCATGGTAAAACCCGGAAAGAACTGGCAAAGGCTGCCGAGCAGGTTATTTCCAGCGCTTTGAACCTGGTAGTCCCTGGCAAGGGATCTGAAAAACCTGACGATCTTCCAGCCGCACAGCAGAAAGTTCCCCTCCCCACAGGCAGCCACTGTCCAGCGCCATAAAATTCTTCTCCAGCCTTAACCCCAGCGCAGACCAGTGCCCGCAAATAATGGTGGTGTCGGCACTTGCGCGGTCCGGGATTTGAAACCAGGGTAAATAGCCTTCTGGCGGGTTATCGGGTTTGCCTTTGTAGTCAAAATCCATTTCGCCTTTTGGGGTGCAAAAGCGCATGCGGGTCATGGCGTTGGTGATGATGCGCAGCCTGTCTATGCCCTTGTGACTGTCCTTCCACTTGATGGGTTTGTTGCCATACATCTGCCCCACAAATTCCAGATGGTGTTCGCTGCGCAGCGCACTTTCTACTTCATGGGCTAATGTCTGGGCCTGTTCTATGCTCCATTGAGGTAACAGCCCGGCATGCACCATGGCGAAATTGTTTTCTACATGCAGCAGGCGTTGGTGTCTCAGCCAGTGGAGTAGTTCTTCACGGTCCGGTGCTTCCAGAATATCCTGAATGGTGTCGTTGCGGTGTGGCGGCGCGAAACCGCCTGCCACGACCAGCAAACTTAAATCATGGTTGCCCAGCACGGCGATGACACTGTCCCCCATTTCTTTCACCCAGCGTAACGTAGCCAGTGAATCCGGTCCGCGGTTGACCAGGTCGCCTACCAGCCACAGTTTGTCCTGTGCAGGGTTGAACTGGATGGTATTGAGTAATTGCTGCAATTCTTTGAAACAACCTTGAAGGTCGCCGATTGCGTAGGTGGCCATAGCGTCAGTTGTCTCTGTCGTGGGGGTATGGTTTCAGGATGGTGCTGTTCGGGTTATGATGGGCCAATTATAATGACAACTGCCCTGTGTTGTCATCGTTAAAACTAGGAGAGAAGATGGATCTTTTGTGGTGGCACTGGATAGCTGCCGGGATAGTGCTGGTGATTTCAGAACTGTTTGTCCCGATGTTTTTCATCTTGTGGTTTGGTGTTGGCGCGATCATGGTCGGTGTGGTGATGCGTGTTGTGCCACTATCTTCATCCATGCAGTTTTTTTTGTGGGCCATATTTTCGATTGCGATGGTGGTTGCCTGGTTTCGCTTTTTCAAAAACCCGGACAAAACCAAAGCAGGGATTTCAAAAGAAGCATTTATTGGCGAAACCGGCCTGATTACCAAAGAAGTGTCTGCCATGGCTAAAGGGGTGATTCGTTTTCAGAAGCCTATTCTGGGTTCAGACACCTGGCCGGTGATTGCAGATGAGACCATTCCATCAGGTGAAAGAGCAAAAATTGTGGATGTAATAGGTCAGACACTTAAAGTGCTGAAAGCCTGATAGGTGCTTATACAGAAACCCCTGAGACTCCCTCCCCTTGATGGGGGAGGGTTGGGGAGAGGGTGGGGATGTATTGAAATTTGCCCCCTCTCCCCGGCCCTCTCCCACGAGGGGAGAGGGAGTAAACTGTTCCACATGAACGTAAATAATTCGGAGTCAGGTTGCGCTTATGCTTGCGCAGATGAACAGACCCGATGAACGCATACTAAACCCGTTCTGCCGCTAGATGCAGGACCAATAAGGAGAAACACATGGAAATGACTTTTTTGGCCATTATATTTTTTGGCTTTGTAATTATCACCGTTGCCAAAGGCGTGCGAATTGTGCCCCAAGGGGAAGAATGGGTAGTGGAGCGACTGGGTAAATATCACAACACGCTCATGCCGGGTTTGCATATTCTGATTCCGTATATCGACAAAGTGGCCTACAAAGTGCCTACCAAGGATATAATTCTGGATATTCCGCAACAGGAAGTGATTACCAAAGATAACGCGGTGCTGATTACCAACGCCATTGCCTTTGTAAAAGTGACTGATACGCAAAATGCTGTGTATGGTGTGTCGAATTACGAGCTGGCAGTCAGTAATGTGATCCAGACAACCTTGCGTGCCATTCTGGGTGAAATGGAATTGGATGAGGCACTTTCCTCCCGTGATCAGATCAAGGCGAAATTGAAAGAATCCATTGCGGATAACGTATCCGATTGGGGTTTGACGCTAAAATCGGTAGAAATACAGGATATTAAACCCTCTGCATCCATGCAGCATTCCATGGAACAGCAAGCCGCTGCAGAGCGGGAAAGAAAAGCCAAAGTCACGATTGCCGAAGGTGATAAACAATCTGCCATTTTGCAAGCTGAAGGCCGGTTAGAGTCGGCAAAGCGTGATGCCCATGCGCAGGTGTCTTTGGCACAAGGTACGGCATCTGCATTGAAATTGGTTGCAGAAGCGATACCGGAAAGAGAGTTTCCTGCGTATTTTCTGCTGGGTGAAAAATATATTGCTGCATTGCAGGAAATGTCCAAATCACCAAATGGCAAAACCATTGTCTTGCCTGCTGATATTCTGCAAAGTTTGCAGGGCATGTTGGGCAGGAAATAAAGTGACGCTATTTTCTTCATTACCTTTGATTGGTGTAATGCAGAGTTGGAAACATGCACCCCTATAAACGGATACTGACTGTCATTTTGTTTCTGGGTGTGTTGTTGGCACTATTCCAGCTATCCGGTCTCAGGGAACATTTAAGTCTAGACTTTTTGCACCAGCGGATTCTGGAAAATAAAGTCAGCGGATTGTTGATTTTTATTCTGCTGTTTTCATTGGGAAACCTGATTCAGATTCCCGGTTGGGTGTTTCTTGCCGCAGCAGTGCTGGCATTAGGAAAAGCATGGGGCGGTGTCGCCACCTATGTGGCCGCCAGTTTTTCCTGTGTGATTACTTTTTTTACTATTCGTTATATTGGCGGCGATGCACTGAGGCAGCTGGACAATAAATTTGCTGTTCGCCTCCTGAGTAAACTGGATGCGCATCCGGTAAGCAGTATTGTGGTATTGCGGATGTTGTTTCAGACTGTGCCTGCGCTGAATTACGCACTGGCCATGTCAGGCGTCAAATTTCGTCATTATTTGGTGGGCACGTTGCTTGGTCTACCTGTACCGATTATGTTGTACTGTTTATTTTTTGATTATCTGGCAAAAATGCTAAAGGTTGTGCCTGCGTGAATGATTACCCTGTTGTGAACTGGTCCGAAGCAGACGAAAACCGAACCGCCCGCTGGCGCTCGGAGGGTGGCACCCCGCCGCCCAAACGAGTGATTGTTGCGGATGACGTGATGAAAGCGGATGTGGCTTATCGGCTTGCCAGCGAAGGCACCGCTTTGTTGTGGCGAGGAGATTTCCAGAACGCACGGCAGTTGTTGCAGGCCATGGCGCGCCGGGTAGACCGCAAACCGCGAAAACCGCCCACTTCACCAACTGAAGCATTCAACTTTCATCGGCAGTTTCAGTCGCAACGTGCCCGCACTTTGGGTATGTTACTGCTGCCGTTAGAGGCGGATTACAGTATTCCCTTACGTCGTGCTCCTGAAGTCAAGCAAGCCTGTATTGAGGCCTATGGCGTGGCAGATGCGCCTTCTGTGGTAACGCTACGGGAGATGCTTGGGGTGATTGGTGCCCATGAGTGGCGCAAAACCGGGGTGGAAATTCCTGCGATTGGTGGGCGCATTTACCCGCACTATGGTGTGTTTTCGCCGGTGCGGGGTGAATATGTGGGGCTGGTAGCCAATGCGCCACTGCTTACAGCAGATCTGGCCTTTGACATTGGTGCGGGTACGGGGGTGCTGGCAGCGGTGCTTGCCCGTAGAGGAGTAAAGCACGTAATCGCCACCGACAAGGACCCACGCGCATTAACGTGCGCCCGTGAGAATATCAAGCAGCTTGGATTGGCAGGGCAGGTTGACATTATAGAAGCGGATCTTTTTCCGGAAGGGCGTGCTGACATTGTCGTTTGCAACCCGCCTTGGTTGCCGGCACGTGCAAATTCACCGCTGGAACACGCGATCTATGATCCGGATAGTCAAATGCTAAAAGGCTTTTTGGGTGGGCTGGTTGCCCATCTGACACCGGTTGGAGAAGGCTGGCTGATACTTTCTGATCTGGCCGAGCACTTGGGGCTGCGGTCCAGAGAATGGTTGCTGGCAGCCATTGAAGCCGCCGGGTTGAAAGTGTTAGAGCGCTTAGATGTGAAGCCGACTCATCCTCGCGCTGCAGACGAAACAGACCCGCTCCACGCTGCACGTGCTGCCGAGGTTACTTCACTTTGGCGTTTAGGCGCTCGTTAGTTGGAAATACCCTGAACCGTTTTTGTTTCCAGTGGTCACATGAGCTGGAAAGTGAATGCGCAATGAATGTGCAGCATACAAATTTTAAGGAAGAAATGAATGAATAACAGACGTTATCTGTTTACATCTGAATCCGTTGCAGAAGGACATCCGGACAAAATTGCCGATCAGATATCGGATGCCATTCTGGATGCATTCCTGGCGGAAGAGCCCGAAGCTAAAGTGGCCTGTGAAACGTTTGTTGCGGATAATCTGGTGGTGATTGCCGGCGAGTTTAAAACTGTCCGTAAAGAGTTGTTTAGCGAGATACAAAACCGCGCAGAGGAAATTGCCCGCCAGGTGTTGCGCGAAATCGGCTATAAGGATGCTGAAACCGGTATCGACCCGAATAGCTGCGAAGTACAGGTGCGTTTTAATCATCAGTCTATTCAGATTAACAAGGGTATCACGCTGGCGGGGGGCGATATTGGTGCTGGTGATCAAGGGCTGATGTTTGGTTACGCCTGTGACGAAACCCCCGATCTGATGCCTTATCCAGTCTGGTTGGCGCATCGCTTAGTGCAACGTCAAGCTGAAATGCGCAAATCCGGTGCGATGCCCTGGTTGCGTCCTGATGCAAAAAGTCAGGTCACTGTTGCGTATGAAGGGCAAAAAGTATCAGGCATCGATAACGTGGTGATCTCTACCCAGATCGAGCGTGACCTTGACCCAGCCTGGGTAGCGCAGGAAGTGACGCGTGAAATTGTTGATCCGCTGGTGCCTGAGGAAATGCGCACCTCTAATTTCAAGTTGTGGGTCAATCCCGCCGGCCCCTTTGAAATCGGTGGTCCGAATGGCGATACCGGCCTGACTGGTCGTAAGATTATTGTGGATACCTATGGCGGTTCCTGTCCGCATGGTGGCGGTGCATTCTCAGGAAAAGACCCTACTAAAGTGGACCGTTCAGCTGCTTATATGGCCAGATATATCGCCAAAAATCTGGTAGCAGCAGGTTATGCCAAACGTTGTCTGGTGCAGCTGGCCTATGCAATCGGTGTGGCAGAGCCGGTTTCACTGCTGATCGAAACTTATGGTACTGGAACTGTGCCGGATAATCAGCTGGAAGCTATGGTGCGTGGCACCTTTAATCTGACTCCGCGCGGCATTATCGACAGCCTGGATTTACGCCGGCCAATTTATCAGAAGACTGCTGCATACGGACATTTTGGACGGGCAGAACCGGATTTCACCTGGGAGCGTACCGATCAGGCTGAAAAGCTGGCGATGTTCAAAAGTTAACCTGAAAAGGAACTAGGGCGCTTTCATATAAATCAGTAATCCGCAGAGGCGCGGAGGCGCAGAGAAAAAAGCATTGGGAATGCAGGTTTAGTTTGTCTGGACTGCAAAGCGATGCTGACCCAGTATCGAATTCTATTTTAACTTTGCGCCTCCGTACCTCCGCGCCTCTGCGGTGAATCAAGCTGTTTATTGATTTGTATTGTTTTCTAAACCAGAATTGTTCGTAGGGCGTCAATAGCAAAGCGTATTGCGCCGAATGTTGGCAGCAGGAGAAAAACCATCATGACGCAAATGAACGCGCATGTTTTTCAGGAACTGTCCGGGGTTTATGAGCCATCTGCTATTCAGCAGTTGCCGGACGGTCGTTTTCTTGTTGTGGAAGATGAAAAACAGCATCCGTTCAGTTTGGTCACAATCAGCCATGATGGGAAAGTTAACAGTACGCCGCTGAACGCAGGGCCGCTGGAAACGGGTGATGCTTTTCTGAAGCTGGATGATCTTGAAGGTGTCACCATCGATCATGCAGGATCGATTTATGCAATCACTTCGCATTCTCTGGACGACGAAGGCGAAGAAAAAAAATCCCGTAACAAACTGGTGCGGTTCCGAGTTGAGGGTGACCGCGTAGTTGCGCCTTTAGTAGTCAAAGGACTAAAGGCCGCTTTGGTGGCGAGGCACCTGGTGCTGGCCAACGCAGCTAAGGTGGCTGACGTCAAAAAGGACGGGGGTCTTAACATTGAGGCGCTGGAGTTTAGTCCCGATCAGCAACGGTTATTGATCGGTTTTCGCAGTCCTTTGGTGGGAAATTTGGCCATCATTGCCAGCGTTGAAAACCCCGTCGCAATTTTTGAAACAGGTGCGCCACCTGAAATATCTGACAAGCTGGAAACGCTGGATCTCGAAGGCCATGGGATACGCGGCATGAGCTACTTTCCTTCCCTTGGCGGATATCTTGTGATCAGTGGCCCTGTTACACGCGAACAGGTTCAATTTAAACTCTGGTTCTGGAGTGGTCATCAAAATGAACCTGCTTGTCGTGTCACTATTCCCGGTCTGCCAGGTTTTGAACACGCTGAAGGAGTCTGTCCTGCAGTGATCGATGGCAGGCAAAAAATCATTATTGTCAGCGATGATGGCAGCCGAAAAGAGGCGCGTTACGCACGTTTTTTACTGCTTGATCCTGAACAACTGCAGATTGAGGCTTGATGCGGCAGGTTATGTCGGCACTGTGGCAAAGTCCGGCTTGTCTCCGCGCTTTTGCAATTCTGCAGTGAAACAAGTTTAAGTGACGCATTGTTGGTATCAAATCCCCTTTGTTTTTTTCGTTCTACAAGCCAATCTCAATGTTGCAACACTACAGAGTCAGGCTGGACTTGGTTCGCTTCAGCAGACATACTGACAGGATTGGAATTGAAGAGGAGTGAAAAATATAATGACCAATATCAAATTTTTTCAATGGCTAAGCCGGTTCCACAGTCCGCTTTTTCTAAGCGCATTACGAGGATAGAGGATGGATTTTTTAACGCAATGGCATGCTGCCTTGTCAGGTGTGCTCGATCAGACCGTTGAGCGACTGGCATTCTACTTGCCAAACGTGATGGGCGCGTTTTTGTTGCTGTTTGTCGGCTGGATTGTGGCGCATTTGCTACGGGCGGCAGCAGTACGCCTGACGCTGCTGGGTGAACGGGCGCTGTCGAGTTTTTCAGTTGGTCGCAGTACACTGCCGACACGTCTGCCAAGCGCATCGGCAAAAATTCTGGGTAGCGTTGTTTTCTGGGTGGTTGTGCTGTTTTTTCTCACAGCGGCGACCCAAGTGTTGGGTTTGCACACTTTTACCGCATGGCTTGCACGGGTAGTTGACTATCTGCCGACTGTATTTGTTGGTGCACTGATTATTATTGCCGGATTTATGGTCAGCCAGCTTGCCCGTGAGGTAGTGCAGGCGGCAGCTGTCAGCGCTGGCGAGCGCCAGCGAACATTGATTGGTCGCGTGGTGCAGGCGGGTATACTCATTACAGCCATCCTTGTTGGCGCTGAGCAGATTGGAATTAAAGTGACCTTTCTGGTCATTCTTGCAGCGGCAGTCAGTATTGCTTTGGTAGGCGCTGTGGCTCTTGCGCTGAGTCTCGGTGCCCGTGAGTATGTCGCCAACTTGATTGGCGGGCACTATTTGCGACAACGCTATAATGTTGGTCAATATGTGCGTGTCGCAGGTTTTGAAGGGCGGATTCTTGAAATAACGGAAACGGCAGTGGTGCTGGAAACCGTTGAAGGCAGAGCCAGCCTCCCGGCTAAGGTTTTCAACGAGCAGCCGATCGTTCTGGTGGTCAGCGGGACAAACGATGGCTAGCAACGAAGCCCTTTCTTTCGCATTTCTGGAATCCCACCCGGCAGATGCGGCGCGTGTGCTTGAGCGGCTTGCGCCTGCTTCTGCGGCAGCGCTATTGAAATCGGCGCCCTTGCGGCTTGCCACACCTGTACTGCGCCACATGTTTCCGCTTGCAGGTGCGCGCTGTCTGGAACAGTTAGAAGATTCAGAAACTAACGGGTTGCTGCATGGCGTCGGTGCTCAGGCGGGGGTAGCCTTGCTGCGACAATTCGGTGCCGAGCGCAGGGCTCAGTTGCTTGCCCAGCTACCAACAGCGCTGACTATCGCTTATGAATTATTGCTCGGTTATCCGGAAGGTACAGTGGGTGCCTGGATGGATCCGCATGCCTTAGCGTTGCCTGCTGACATGACCGGTGGAGAATCCATTGAACGTGTGCGTCGTGCAGACGATGCCCCAGTCGCTGATCCTTTTGTCATTGATCACAACCAGCGTTTGATTGGTTATGTTGAGCTTGCTGATTTGTTGCGTGCAAATACCAAAACACCGCTGACAAGAATTGTGCGTCCCAGCCCTCATCGTTTACCCGCCCAATCTATGATTGCCGGTTTGAGTGAGCACCCGGGCTGGCGTGTGTCATCCATATTACCTGTTGTTGATCGAGGCGACAGGCTGGTTGGTGCGATCACGCATGCTGCGTTACAGCGGGCGCTTTCGATAGAGACAGTCGCACCGTTAGACCGTAAATCTGAAGACGCACTTGTGGATGTTGCCAGCGCTTACTGGTTCGGTGTCTCCTCGGTGATTCAAGCGCTTGTTAGTCTGCTGCCTGTAGAGCGCAGGGATAGAAAGTCATGAACGCGGATGCAAAAGCGGCTGTCGCCGCACTCAATTTACGTTTCTTACTGGATTACCCGCGAGAGGCAGCGCGACGCATCGAGGCGATGCCAGCGCGAGAGGTAAGCGCAATGCTGGCAGCGCAGCCCATGCACGCAGTGGTTCCTGTCTGGCAAAACCTCGCCACCGACGTGGAGCAAGCCGTCTTTACCGAGTTACCCGAGGTGCAAGCTGCAGAATTGCTTGCCGAACTCGAACCTGCACGCAGCGCATCATTACTTAACCGGCTGGATGACGAAGAACGCGATCGCTACAAGTCGTTGCTGAGCGCGCAAGTGGCTGCTGAAATTCGCACGTTGATGCAGTATCCAGCCGATTCTGCTGGTCAACTCATGGACCCGCGAGTGCCTGCATTCCGCGGAGAACTGACCGCGCAGGAAGCGCTGGCGCGGTTGCGGCAGACAAAGTGGCGCGGATTACGTGAATTGTATCTGATAGACGATGACGGAAGGCTGGACGGACGTGTAGATATTCAGGACCTGGCACTCGCCGACCCGGAAGAAACGCTTGCGAGGATCTCACGCAAAATTGTGGACGCTGTGCAAGACACCGCTCCGCGTGAAGATGTTGTAGAAAAGATGCAGCAGGATGCGGTGACAGACCTGCCAGTGATAGATTTCGACGGACGGCTGGTCGGTGTTATTAGACAAGCCAAGCTTGCGTCTGCCGTGCAGCAGGAAACCACACTGGACATTCAGATCATGGTGGGTGCAAGTCGTGATGAGCGCGCGCTTTCGTCTACTTTATTTGCGGTAAGCAAGCGTCTGCCATGGCTGCAAATTAACCTGCTGACAGCTTTTCTTGCCGCATCTGTCGTCGGATTGTTTGAGAGTACCATCGCCAAATACAGCGCGCTTGCAGTGCTATTGCCTGTAGTTGCCGGCCAATCTGGCAACGCTGGCGCGCAAGCGCTGGCGCGCAAGCGCTGGCGGTCACCATGCGCGGACTGGTGTTGCGCGAGATCAGTTTACGACATTGGCCCAAGGTTGTATTTAAGGAAGTCGGCGTTGGTTTGCTGAACGGACTTGCAATCGCTTTTACTACGGCTATCGGCGTTTATATCTGGAGCAAATCCTGGGGGCTGGTGCTGGTGATAGCCGCTGCGATGGTAATTTCAATGATCGCAGCAGGCTTTGCTGGTGCACTGGTGCCGATTATGTTGCAACGTTTCGGGCAGGACCCTGCGCAGTCGTCCTCGATCATTCTCACCACTGTGACCGATGTGGTCGGTTTCTTCTCTTTCCTGGGTATCGCCACACTTTTTTCTTCTATGCTTTGAGTTGCCGATATTAACCGCTCGTAAGTTTATTGTCTCAAAAAAAAGGCCACAGAGTTAACGTGGCCGTTAGAATCGACTTGTTTGTTTTGAACCTGTCTGCCGTTTAAAGCAAGGCGCTTTCTTTAAACGGCAGACATTCAGTAGTTACCGTCAATAGCGTGTAACAGTTTATCTGGCGGCAGCCGGTATTCTATTTCCGTAAACATTGGCACTGTCCTGCTCAAACGCTTCGCAGATTTCTCTACATAGCCCGGAGCGTACCGAGTCAGATGCTTTAAAGGAAAATACCTTTACACTCGGAATAAAACTCAGGATACGCAGTGCCTCAGCCAAACCGGAGATACCCGTCAGATCAGTCTGATCCAGATCACCATTCACAATTACTGTGCAATTTTCCCCGATACGGGTGAGGAACATGCGCATCTGGGCAGGGGTGGCATTCTGGGCTTCATCCATGATCACATAGGCATTTTTGAAAGTTCGCCCTCGCATGTAAGCAAGGGGAGCGCCTTCAATTTTGCCATGACTAACGTGGTAATCCACTGCGCTTTTGCCGAGGCGTTCGTGGAGTACATCCCGGAAAGGTTGTAACCATGGTTCGTACTTTTCATCTTTGTCACCAGGCAGAAAACCTAACGACTCACCTGCCTCAACAGCGGGTCGGGTGATGATGATTTTTTCTATACGTTTTTCACGTAGCGCCTCAGCTGCCAGTGCTCCGCAAACATAGGTTTTGCCGGTGCCTGCTGGTCCTAAACCAAATACCAGCGGGTAGTTCAGAATGGCGTTGCCGTATTGTTCTTGCGGAGAGTTGAGGTACTTAAAGGGGTAAATTTTGGGGGAGGGGGTGACGAGGGAAAGGATGTTTTCAGTTTCGAAGGGATGCGTACTTGCACGTGGCTTTTGGTGTCGGTCTCGTCTGCTCATAGCTACCTCAGTTAGTGAAAAGAGATGGTGCTGATTAAGACTGTACGCTCTCTAATATGACAGTTCAAGCATTTGTTTGCGAGTTTTGAAAATATTTTTTACATGACATTTATGTGACAGATTTGAACAGGGAAAAATTGATTGAATGTGTTGAAAGACGGACGATTCTGGTTTTTGCAATGCTTTTATGCTGACAATACTTCACATAATCCAACTCGTCTGACTATCGTTTCTAGGTTAAAATCACACTTTAGTCATTCGCATCCCGTCCCCCGAAATTTTATGCTTTCCCATCTTAATGCCCCGCAGCGCGAAGCAGTCAAATATCTGGATGGCCCCTTGCTGGTGCTTGCCGGTGCAGGCAGCGGCAAGACCCGGGTAATTACCCATAAGATTGTTTACCTTATTGAAGAATGCGGTTATTCACCGCAGCATATTGCTGCCATTACCTTTACCAATAAAGCTTCGCGTGAAATGCAGGCGCGAGTGAGCAAGTTGTTGCAGGGTAATAACAGTAAAGGGTTAACAGTCACAACATTTCACTCCCTGGGAATGCAGATATTGCGCCAGGAAGCGAAGCATCTGGGATATAAGCCGCAATTTTCCATTCTTGATGCCTCGGATAGTATGAGCATCGTCAGCGATATTCTCAAAACAACCGATAAGAAAGAAATTCGGCGTGGGCAAACTCTGATCTCCAACTGGAAAAATGCCATGTTGTCCCCGGTTGCTGCCATGGAGCAAGCTGAGAGTGATATTGAACTTCAGTATGCGACGGTTTACCGTACGTACCAGGCCACATTGCAAGCGTATCAGGCCATGGATTTTGATGACTTAATCCGCTTGCCAGTGGAGTTGTTTGATCGGGATGCTACGGTGCTGGAAAAATGGCAGAACAAGCTGCGCTATTTACTCATCGACGAATATCAGGATACCAACACTTGCCAGTATCGTATGGTTAAACAGATTGCAGGTGTGCAGGGGGCATTTACTGCAGTAGGTGACGACGATCAGGCGATTTATGCCTGGCGCGGTGCCAATGTGGAAAATTTACGTATCCTGCAGGATGATTTCAGTCGGTTGCATGTGATCAAGCTGGAACAAAATTACCGCTCCACCGTACGTATATTACGTGCGGCCAACACGCTGATTGCCAACAATCCAAAGCTATTTGAAAAGAAACTCTGGAGCGATCTGGGAATGGGTGAAACCATTCAGGTGGTGGCAGCCCGGGACGAAGATCAGGAAGCCGAAAACGTAGTCATGCGTTTGCAATCCCACAAGTTTGAAAACCGGACCAAGTTTTCGGATTACGCGATTCTTTACCGGGGTAATCATCAGGCGCGGATTTTTGAACAGTATTTGCGCAATGCCCGTATTCCCTATCAGTTGTCAGGGGGTACATCATTTTTCGACCGCACAGAAATCAAGGACATTATCGCGTATTTACGGCTATTGGCTAACAGTGATGATGATCCGGCCTTTATCCGAGCCGTGACCACCCCCAAGCGGGGTATAGGCGCGCAAACACTGGAAAAGCTGGGTAATTATGCGGCAGGGCGCCATATCAGCCTGTTTGCAGCAGCGTTTGAAGCGGGAATGGAACATCAGCTAGGGCCCAAGCAATACGAGCCGCTGATGACTTTCTGCAACTACATCAATAATCTGCAGTTCCGGGCAGAACGCGAGTCTTGCGAATCCATTATGCAGGATCTGCTACAGGCGATTGCCTATGAGGCGTATCTGTTCGATCAGGAAGAAGCGCGCGCAGCACAATCCAAGTGGAGTAATGTACTGGATTTTGTTGGCTGGCTAAATAAAAAAGCCGAAGCGGATGGGAAAAACGTGATCGAGTTAACGCAACTTATCGCGCTGCTCAATATCCTGGAAGGACGTGATGAGGGCGAAGTAGATATGGTCCGGCTCTCAACCCTGCATGCAGCAAAAGGGCTGGAATTTGGTCATGTATTTCTGGTGGGGATTGAAGAAGGGATTTTGCCTCACCGTGAAAGCATTGAAAATGGTCAGATAGAAGAAGAGCGGCGACTTATGTATGTGGGGATTACCCGCGCCCAGAAAAGCCTGACACTGACCCATTGCAAAAAGCGCAAACGTGCCGGCGAATGGCAAATGTGCGAACCAAGCCGATTTATTGATGAACTGGCGCAGGAAGATTTGCGCGTGAGTGGAAGAGAAAGTGACCCTGCCACCCAGAAGGCAGAGGGAACCGCAAAACTTGATCAGCTCAAAGCCATGTTGAGCCGCAAAGCCGGAGTTGAAAAATAAATTGGGCAGGTTTTAGAAGCGTTACAAGGCTATCTGTTGATTAATCAGGTAAAACACTACCCGATTAATTAACAGATAGTCGCTCCGGGTTCACTGGTCATTAACCTTGGCACCACGCCGTCCGGAAGCAAAAAAGTAGATAGGTTCCTCATCCAGAAACCGATCAATTACAGACGAATAAGAACGACTTTCACCCGGGTTGATGCCATTGTGGTCACTGATCTCAGCCATTCCCACTTGAACGCCATGCCGGTCAAAGGCAAAAATACGCACTTCAGGGTGAAGGATAGTGTCTTTTGTATTTTCAACCACCAGTTTGAATTCAAACCGTTTGTTACCGTTTTGATTGAGTACCGTAAATACGATATTTTTGATAGGTGGCTCGTTGATTGCAATCACTTTGTCTGCAATCAGATCACGCAAATGAGGCAAGCGTCCTTTGATTAAAGCAGCGCTTTCCTTGCGTGAACGCTCTAGTTCTGGCGCTACCAGACTAAGTTCCTGCTTGAGTTTGAAAACATCACCATGCATTTCACTATTTTCCTGGCTCAGATGGCTAATGCGAATCGTTGCGTAAACACTTACAAGCAGGAGAATAATGATAGAAATGGCCAATGCCACAGCCAGTATCAGACGCTGGCTGCTTCTTCGCTGTCGATTGCGGCTGGCGTGATCGGAGTGCGAACGCGTAGTGCGTTCTTGTTCAAAAGAGTGCGATTGGTGTCGATCAATTGTATCGGCAATAGATTTGTTGCTGGCTTCGCTCATAGGTGTCGTGCCGCCTGATCAATACATTTACGTTCTGACATTATCCCCTTTTAAACTTGGTCAGTATTCAAGCAGATATTAGCCGCTCTGTAACGCGAATGTGAGTTGTGGCGCCTGTTTTCTCCAATTAAAATTTTTATTTTGCTGAGTTTAGCATAAATGCATACAAAATTATCC
This sequence comes from Sulfurirhabdus autotrophica, assembly GCF_004346685.1. NCBI lineage: Bacteria > Pseudomonadati > Pseudomonadota > Betaproteobacteria > Nitrosomonadales > Sulfuricellaceae > Sulfurirhabdus > Sulfurirhabdus autotrophica. The sequence goes on along the minus strand of NZ_SMCO01000016.1, from coordinate 64,113 downwards.
TTACACAGGATCAATCGGTAAAGTGCAATTTACTCTATGGATGTGAAACAGTAATGCGAAGCTATTTTGTTTATAGCTAAATTAAAGCAGAAGACCAACGGTTAGTTATGCAAGTGTGATCGAAAATGTTATGTGTAAAAAAAAGCACCGGCGCTAACCGGTGCTTTTTCAGATATCTTCAAAAAATTGAAGATTATTTCTTGGCGGCGTCCGCAGGTGCGGCAGCAGCGGCAGGTGCAGGAGCAGCAGCTGGCTCTGGCGCGGTAAACTTGGCACCTGCAGAATTTGCCATGTAAGCAACGGCACGAGCCATTTCTGTATCAGACAACTCGGCATCACCACCACGGGCTGGCATCTGGCGAATACCTTCGATCGCATGCTTGATCAGTGTCTGGTAGCCTTGAGCTATGCGAGGACCCCAATCGCCCTTGTTGCCATATTTAGGCGCACCCAGAGCACCCGGTGTGTGGCATGCAGTACAGACGGCATTGAAAACTTCTTCACCGCTCTTTTCAACTTTAGGTGCATTAGCATCCACGACTTTTACTTCACCAACAGGCTTGATCCGTTCGATAACAGCGGTATCAGAAGTATCCGCAGTAACTTTGTTACTGTGCCCGGACTGAATGCCCAATACCAGTTGTATGACTAGAAATATGGCAAGTAACGGCGCAAACAAGCCTGCCAGTGTGGCGATGATGACTTGTTGCGGGGTTGTTTTTGTCATCCCGACATTTTGTTCGCTCATGATTGCATCCTTAATATTGAGTAGATGGTCTTAAATGCTATTTAATAAACCCGCAATTATAACGGGAAAATGCAAAACCGCAAAAGCATCAACGTAGGAGTTTTTAAGAAAAATCGTTATAATGGCATTTTTGCGCCCGTAGCTCAGTTGGATAGAGTGTTGGTTTCCGAAGCCAAAGGTCACAGGTTCGACTCCTGTCGGGCGCACCAATCAAGTGTTTCCCTGAGTAGCCACTTTAAAACTGTTAAATTTTTAACTTTAAGTAGTTTTGCTTTTCTGGCTGGAAATATACGCGAGGATTTTTCGTGATATGTCCTGCAACACAACGATTTCATCTACGCCCCCCGCAGCAACAGCTTCTTTAGGCATGCCGTATACCACGCAACTTGCTTCGTTTTGAGCAAAGTTATAGGCCCCGGCCTGTTTCATTTCCAGCATTCCCTGTGCGCCATCTTTGCCCATGCCTGTGAGGATAACGCCGATAGCGTTTTTTCCTGCGAAATTGGCGGCTGATCTGAAAAGCACATCTACCGACGGTCGGTGACGGTTGACGGGAGGTGCTTGACTGAGTTCGGTCATGTAATTGACACCACTGCGCCTGATCAGTAAATGTGAATGCCCGGGTGCTATGTAAGCATGCCCTGGCAATATTCGCTCATTGTTTTCTGCTTCTTTGACAGTGATTTTGCATACGCTGTTTAAGCGTTCTGCAAAAGATTTGGTAAAGGCTTCCGGCATGTGCTGGGTTACCACAATGGCAGGGCAGTCTGCCGGCATTTGTATTAGCACTTCTTTAATCGCTTCTGTTCCGCCGGTAGATGCCCCGATGATAATGATTTTTTCAGTGCTGATGATAGCGTTGGATACTGAAGGTAATACAGCGTCAGCAGTATGGCTTTGGGTGATATTGAACGAGGCAGTGTTTTTCAGTTTTGCCTTGGCAGCTGCGCGTATTTTGTCTGTAATTTCGTTACTATTCTCCAGAATGTTTTTAGAAATATCGAGTTTGGGCTTGGTGACAAAGTCCACTGCGCCTAACTCAAGTGCCTTGAAGGTGATGCTTGAGCCACCTTCTGTGTAGGCGGATATCATTACGACAGGCAGGGGGTGAAGTCGCATCAGTTTTTCGAGGAAGTTCAGGCCGTCCATCTTGGGCATTTCTACATCCAGAGTTAACACATCCGGTGTGAGCTCTTTGATCATTTCACGTGCTATTAGCGGATCAGGGGCGGTACCCACCACTTCCATATCAGGTTGGCTGTTGATCACTTCCTTCAACACGCTGCGGATTAAGGCGGAGTCGTCAATGATGAGTACTTTTATTTTCATATTTTCTTCATAACCCTCATGGAGGAGTAAACTTGAATATCATGTAAACAGTTCGATGTCGCCTTCCATTTTGGAATAACTCAGGCGAGAATTGTATTCTTTTTCACGGGCAATAATTGTGTCGTTATGAACACGTTTGAGTTTTTTGACCATAACTTTTCCTGTTGCCGGGAAGTAATAGACTTTTCTAGGGTGGATGTCCAGCAAGTCCTGAGCGACAACCTTGATACGTTCTGTAGCAAGATAGTCTAATGCAAACTGGGCATTGCGCTCACCTATGTTCGCTACCGTAAATCCACGTAACACATTGCCGCCACCAAACAGTTTGGCTTCAAAATTCTGACGTTTTGCACCAAGCTTGGTGAGTTGGTTGATCATCATTTCCATTGCATAAGTGCCATAGCGGGCGGAACTACTGAGCGGATTGTTTTGATCCTGGCCACTATCTGGCAGCATGAAGTGGTTCATACCACCAATGCCGGTGGTGCGGTCGCGGATACAGGCGGCAACGCAGGAGCCGAGCACCGTAACCAATACCATATCGCGCCCTGTAACAAAGTATTCGCCCGGCATGATTTTTGCCGCATCGATATCGAAAGTCCGATCCCAATATACATTGGGCGCGGCAACTTCTTCAAACCCGTGGTTAGCCATGAAAGCAATATTCCGTTTGGCTGCTAAAAATTGGTTTGATCTTCATGCGGGTCAGCGCGTTTTATGTTGGGCATTTGCAGCAAGCTCATAAACTGTTTTGCTGCGTAATTTAAATAAATTGGCCGCATGGTAAAAACTTTCAGAATGGCCTGCGAATAATAAGCCGTCCGGTTGCATCAGCGGCACAAATTTTTCCAGTATGTTGTACTGGGTTTGCTTATCAAAATAAATCATCACGTTGCGACAAAAAATAGCATCAAATGGCCCCCTGATTGACCAGGTGGGGGCCAGCAGATTTATTTGCCTGAAAGTGATCATATCACGTAATTCCTGGCGAACTTTAACGTGCCCTGCCTGCGTTCCTGTGCCTTTTAAAAAAAAGCGTTTAACCGTATCTTCAGGTAACTTTTCTATGCGATCCAAAGGATAAACGCCTTCTCGGGCAATCGCTAAAACATTGGTGTCCAGATCCGTTGCCAGAATTTTGACTGGCGGCGTGTAGCTGCCAAATAAATCGACCATTGTCATGGCCATGGAGTAGGGTTCTTCTCCTGTTGAGGAAGCTGAGCACCATAACATGATGGGGTGTGTGTTTTTGTGTTGCTGTATGTGCTCTGTCAGAATTGGAAAATGATGGGGCTCACGAAAAAAAGAGGTGAGATTGGTTGTAAGGGAATTAGTGAACGCTTCCCACTCTGCGGCATCATTGGTCTCAAGAAAGGCCAGATATTGGTCAAATGTCTGTAATCCGGTAGCGCGCAGGCGTCTTGCCAGGCGGCTGTAGACCATGTCTTCTTTAGACTGATTAAGTGATATGCCGGCATGATCGTAGATGAGTTTGCGAATGCGATCGAAATCTTTCACGGTAAAGTGAAATTCGCGGGTTTGCTCAGTGTTTTTATTGCTTTCAGCCATGGTTATTTATCTTGGGATTGCCGGTTTGTTTAAGTTGCCATACTCGTTTCGAGAATCGAGTATGGCCTTCATTAAAATTCTTCCCACTCGTCTTCGGCAGGGGGAAGAGACTTTGCTGAAGGTTTTCTGGTTGAACGGGCAGGGGGCTGAATGGGGGCGTGCCTGGGGGCTGCGAGTTGCTTGGGTGCGCCCCGGTAGCTTGTGAATTCTTCCAGTTTGAAGACACTGACTGCATCAACCAATGATTGCGCTTGTTCCTCGAGCGATTCTGCGGCAGCAGCAGCCTCTTCAACCAGTGCTGCGTTTTGCTGAGTCACTTCATCCATCTGTGTGATAGCCTGATTGACTTGCATAATGCCGGCGCTTTGCTCCATGGAAGCGGCAGAAATTTCAGCCATGATGTCGGTGACGCGTTTCACCGCTGTGACAATCTCCTGCATCGTGCGGCCCGCTTCTTCCACCTGTTTGGTTCCCCCTTCCACTTTGTCTACGGAATCACCAATCAGGCCTTTGATTTCTTTTGCAGCCGCTGCGGAACGCTGCGCCAGGTTGCGTACCTCGCCAGCGACCACAGCAAAACCGCGGCCTTGCTCTCCGGCACGGGCTGCTTCAACGGCAGCATTCAACGCCAGAATGTTGGTCTGGAAGGCAATGCCATCAATGACGGAAATGATGTCTACGATTTTGCGAGAGCTATCATTGATGGCACTCATGGTCTGAACTACCTGGTTAACGACAGCACCGCCTCGCACAGCAATTTCAGATGCGCCGTTGGCCAGTTGGTTTGCCTGTTTGGCATTATCAGCATTCTGTCTCACAGTGGATGTTAATTCTTCCATGCTGGAAGCTGTTTCTTCCAGAGAAGAGGCTTGCTGTTCTGTACGTTGTGACAGGTCACTATTTCCCGCTGCAATTTCTTTTGATGCTGTGTTAATGGCATCGGTGGATTCTTTGATCAGGGTAACAATTTCCTTGAGTTTTTCTACCGTAGCATTGGAGTCATCTTTGAGCTGGCCAAATGTTCCGAAGTATTCATTGGATATTTTTTCAGTCAGATTGCCTTGTGCAAGCGCGCCCAACATGCGCACTACTTCGTTGAGGCCTGTTTCACTGGTTTGCATGAGCTGATTGACACCTTCACCCAGCTGCTTGAAGAAGCCGGTTTTGTCAGTTATGTCCATGCGATTGCTGAAGTCACCCATGACCGCACCCTCTACAATTCTCGCCACTTCCTGTTCGGTAGCTACTTCAACGGTGCGGTCATGCCACTCCACAACAGCCCCAAGGCGTTCGCCCCGATCATTCATTACCGGGTTGGCGGTGAGGGCGAATGTGCGCCCCCCCATCAAGATGGTAGCGCGGTAGGTAGAAGTGAAAGTTGCCAATAGTTGTTTCTGATGTTCCGGATTCTTGTGAAAGCCGTCAATGTTGCCACCCTTCAGACCAGCGAGGCTGAAATTCGGCAGGTCTTTGCGAATATCCTGTTCGGCAGTACGGAACATGTTTTGAACAGAGCGGTTCATGTAAATAATGTTGCGCTCATTGTCGGCAATCATCACGCTGGTAGTCACATTGTCCAATGCTGTCTGGATGCGCAGGGATTCGTTAGCGACGCGTTTTGATTCGGCAACATCAAATCCCAGCTTGATCTGCATGGAACGCAGAGCATTCAGTACCTTGCCAATTTCATCATTATTGGTAACTTCAATTTTATTGTTGTAGTTGCCTTCAGAGATTTTGTTAAAGTAACTGATTGTTTCTTCCAATGGTTTCACGATGGCGCGGATCAGGAAGAAGCTAATCCATAGTGCAATGATCAGCCCTGCCGTAATGAGTGAGATGGCGATATTGCGTGTAGTAGTATAGCGCTGCTTAGAAATGTCATTTTCTTCCTTGGAAATATCGAGCTGAAGTTTGATCAGGGCGTCTGCACCTTCTCGAACAGGCGCAAAATCCGGTAACGCTATTTCCTCAAAGATTTGTTTCGCTTCATTGAGTTTGCCGGCACGCAAAGCCGTAACTGCTGGATCTAATCCTTCCTTGAGGAACTTCGTGCGATCAACTATAAATTTTTCCGCCAGTTGTTTTTCTTGAGGCGTGAGGGTGGTTTCCATATAGCCATCCCATGCCTTAGTTATCACTTCCTTATTCTGATAAATTTCATCTGTATATTTGGTTATTGAGGCCGGTTCCGGATTGGCGAGGGATTGCAAGATATTAATCTGATTGCGGTTCATCCTACGAATAACGGTGTCCAGTTGTCCGATGGGGATCACATTGTTTTCGTAGACTGATTGCAGGCGATGGTTTGCCGTGCTCATGCCCATCATTCCCATGACGCCAATCAGGATCAGCAGGGCTGATAATAACCCCATGACTAATATCAGACGGGATTTAATGGTTTTATTCCTGAAAAGATTGAGTCTCGCGGCGATGCTGGGTTTGATGACTTTTCCTTCCTGAATTTTCATGCTGCCGGCTTTGCCATCCCGGAATAACTGATAGTCTCGGGATGCTTCTTCAATCTGGTTGCGGCTGGGCTTGCTACGCACGGACATATAACCTATGACCTGGTTGCCTTCCCGGATTGGCGTAGCATTGGCCAGCACCCAATAAAAATCACCATTCTTGCAGCGATTTTTGACCATGCCGGTCCAGGGCTTGCCGGATTTCAGAGTGGCATACAAATCGGCGAACACTTCTGATGGCATGTCCGGGTGCCGCACAACATTGTGAGGTTGCCCTATCAATTCTTGCGAGGTAAATCCGCTTACCCGCAGAAAATCCTGGTTGATATAGGTAATAACGCCTTTCAGGTCAGTTTTTGAAACAACGGAATCGTTTTCTGTCAGCACGTATTCGTTGTTGGTCACAGGCATGTTCATGCGCATTTTGTGGTTCCCTTTAACAGGTTAAATTTTAATTTTTGGCGATCAGATTGCAACGTTGTCTACCAGTTCCATCTCTCTACTGGTCATGAGCCGTTCAATATCCACCAGTATGATCATGCGTTCTTCAAATGTGCCTAACCCCACTATGTACTGGGTATCCATGGCGGCTCCGAATTCCGGTGGGGGCTGAATTTGTGATGCGGGAAGTGTAATCACATCTGAAACACCATCGACCACCATGCCAACAACGCGGTTGGCAACATTCAGAATAATGACAACCGTAAACTGGTCATATACGGGTGTGCCTAGTTTGAACTTGATGCGCATATCCACTATAGGGACAATAATGCCGCGCAAGTTAATTATGCCCTTGATAAATTCCGGGGTATTAGCAATATGGGTGACTGCATCATAGCCACGAATTTCCTGTACCTTGAGAATATCAATGCCATATTCTTCCTTGCCCAAAGTAAAGGTCAGAAACTCGTTGGTGTTGCCTGTGCTGGCATCAACTCTGGTTTCTTGTGATGTCTGCATGGTCTGTCTCCTTAATCTTTATTCTGTGTACTGGTTGTAACCAGCGAAGCGACATCCAGTATGACCGCTACACGGCCATCCCCCATGATGGTAGCGCCTGAAACGTGCGGAACCTTGCGGAAATTGGTCTCCAGACTTTTAATCACTACCTGATGCTGGCCCAGAAGTTCGTCTACAAATAGTGCGACTCTCTTGCCTTCTGCCTCCAGCAGCACCAGAATGCCCTGACTCGGTTCGGTTACTTTAGGCCGCATGTTAAACAGTTTGTGCAGTGCAATCAGGGGCAGATATTCGCCACGTACCTGTACAACCTGACCCTCGCCCGTGACGGTTTTGATGTCGGCTGGAGCAGGCTGCAAGGACTCTGATATAAAGGCGAGAGGGATAATAAATACTTCTTTGCCCACGCCAATGGACATGCCGTCCAGTATCGCCAGTGTAAGAGGTAGACGAATGGTGATTTTAGAGCCCCAGCCTGCTTCTGACTGGATTTCAACACGTCCGCCCATTTCCTGGATATTGCGTTTCACAACATCCATGCCCACGCCACGTCCAGAAACATCCGTGACCTCTTCGGCTGTGGAAAATCCGGGTGCAAAAATCAATTGCCAGACATCCTGGTCAGGCATGTTGTCTGTTACAGATAAACCCCGTTCTTTGGCTTTATCCAGTATTTTGTCGCGATGCAAGCCGCTACCATCGTCGCTGACTTCGATGATGATGCTGCCACCCTGGTGGAAAGCGCGCAAGGTGATGGTGCCCTTGGGGTCTTTACCCGCTGCGATGCGTTTTTCAGGTAATTCAATTCCATGATCCAGACTGTTACGGACTAAATGGGTGAGGGGGTCGGCGAGTTTCTCTATTAGCACCTTGTCCAGTTCTGTATCTTCGCCGATGGTTTTCAGTTCAATCTGCTTGTTGAGTTTGGAGGCTAAATCCCGAACCAGCCTGGGGAAACGGCTGAAAACGAAGTTGATCGGCAGCATGCGAATCGACATGACGGACTCTTGCAGATCACGGGTGTTGCGTTCCAGTTGTGCCATGCCGGTCATGAGATTTTCGTAAATGACAGGATCGACAGTAGAAGCTGCTTGAGCCAGCATGGCTTGGGTAATGACCAGCTCACCAACCAGGTTGATGAGTTGGTCAACTTTGTCTATGTTGACCCGGATAGACGTATCAGCAGTTGGGGTGGCTGCAGGTGTAGTTTGCACTTGCGAGGCAGTTGTTGTTGGAGGGGGCGTTTGTGCAGGCTGTGCTTTTATTTCCTCAATATCAGTAAAAAATCCATAACCGGCATCTTCATCAGGTGTGACCTGGGCAGGGGTAATTTCAGTAAAAAAACCGTAGCTGGTATTTTCAGCGGGAGTATCCTGCGGCGTTTCAATATGCGTGAAAAAACCATAACCGGGGTCTGAATCCGCTGTTTCGCTGTAAGTGAAGAAACCGTAACTTTCATCCTCGCTGCTTTGAGGTTGTAGCTGAATATCAACCTGATCGGGCTTGGTAAAGTAAGCGATGGTATCAAGCAATTCGGCTGAGTCGGCGTAGGTGGACAGTTCGATTTGCCACAAGGATGGGGATAAGGCAGCGCCATTCTGGATGATTTTCAGGTTGCCTAAACCGGAAAGCTCAGCAAAAAGATTGTCCAGATTGATCTCGGGTTCAACGGTAAACTCGATATGGTAATGTTTTTTTGTGGGCGCTGTGTCGGTTGCAGAAGAGGTATTTACAGGTGTTTCAATGGCAACCTGTTCAGCCGTTTTTTTTGCGAGGGCATCCAGCTTTCGACACACTTCGGAGATCACGGACTGTTCTACTGTGCCACCATTCTGATGGGCATTCAGTTGCGCTTTGAGTATATCGCCAGCTTTTAGAAATTCGTCTATCATTTCTGTGCGTAGCGGCAGTTCTTCCTTACGCAGCCTGTCCAGCAGCGATTCCAGAATATGCGTTACTTCGGTCATGTCGTTGAAGCCGAAGGTGGCTGCTCCGCCCTTGATGGAATGGGCAGCACGAAAAATCGCGTTCAGGTCATCCAGACTGGGCGCAGCAACATCGATATCAACCAGCAGGCTTTCCATGGTTTTCAGGTGTTCTGCGGTTTCTTCGAAGAACACCTGATAAAATTGACTCATATCAATGGTCATTTCATGCCTTTAATCCCAGCATTTTCGTGCAGGGTATCAGTGGTGTGATGCGTTTTTGCAAACCGGTATCATCCTTATCGTCGGGTGAATTTAACCGATGACTTTTTTGACAACTTCAATCAGTTTTTCCGGATCGAAGGGTTTTACCATCCATCCGGTTGCACCAGCAGCTTTGCCCTGGCTTTTCATGGCTTCACCTGCTTCTGTGGTCAGCATCAGAATGGGGGTGGTTTTGTATTCTGGTAATGTGCGCAAGGTTTTGATGAGCGTAAGTCCATCCATTATTGGCATATTCTGGTCTGTGAGCACCAGGTTGATGGTTTGTGACTTGGCTTTGTCCAGCCCATCTTGTCCGTCGACTGCCTCTACGACATTGTAACCAGCTCCTTTTAACGTATAAGCAACCATTTGACGAATGGATACTGAATCGTCAACTGCAAGAATCGTTTTTGCCATTGTGTTAGTCCCTGTGCCTTTTATTGGCGTTAGCGTGCGTTAAGTTAAAAGTTCTATAATATAAAACGGTTAAAACAAATCAATGTCACCTGCGCCCATATGAGTTTGAGAGACCGGATTGTATTTTGCTTTGCTGATCAGTTCTGAGGCTTCGTTGATCGCTTTCTTGAAGTGATTCAGATTCTGAATCAAGTTGCTTAAGTTATCCGAATCATGTTGGTTGAGTGTCATGTGAACATTTGAAATGTTTTTCATGATGCTTTCGAGGGAGTCTAACCGATTGCTTACGTGGGCAATAATTTGTGCTGCCAGATCCTGAAACTGTAATGAGGTAATGGTGGTACGTACATTTTGTCCGGTTTGCTCTGATAATGTTCCGATTTGCGCGACGAGAGCATCATTGTTGGCACTGCTTTCAGTTTCAATCAGCTTTTCATGGCTGATGTTCTCTGTTAGCTTCAAGTAAATAGCGTGCTGCTGCCGCGTCTGATTTTCTATAGCAGTAAAGCTGGTGAGTAATTTGTGAATAGCATCTTCCAGAAGGACTCTGAGTTGGGTCAGCTCATGTTTGGCCTCGTTAAACTGAGCATTGAATTCACGCGCCATATCATTAAAGAGCCCTTGGGTTTTCTGGGTTAGCTGCTCAAATTCTGCGCTGGTTTTTTGCCAGTCTGTGTAATTTTGTGTTTTGAAGGTAAGGGCGCGTCTAATAATCAGCATCCATCCAGCAATGAAAAACAGCAGCAGGATGTAATCTTCCGGTGCAAACTGCCAGTTTGAGGTGGACACCATTTTGATGCCGGCAATGACTGTAATAAGCAACAGGACTTGCAGTGTCGTTGTGATGATGGTTTTGTTCTTTTGAAAACTAACCAATTGATTGATAGCCTTAATGGTGCACCAGTTTGTATTAGGATTTGCAGATTTAACTATGGTTAATCCGTTCGCAAGAGCCGCTCTGCAAAAAGTTAAGTTTTTTTTACGATGGCAATATTTGTAGCATCGTTAAATTGTGCTCGCATCTGTTTATATCGGAATCTGGGCTTAAAACTTTAGTATCACCTTCCAGAATAAAGCCTGATTTGTATCAGGAAGATTGGATTGGCAAGGAAATACAGCTTCATATTGATTCTAAGCTAGATCATTCATGATAGATGTGTCTGGAAAATATGAAAGCTTTTCAAGAATAATGGGCGTTGCAATTAATTTACATGTGCAAATAGATAGTTGGAATCCGGTTGCAAAGTGATGCTTGCTTTAAGCTCTTCTAACTTTTTCCACTGCCCAGACGGCCGCTTCAACGCGTGATTTAAGATTCAGTTTCTTTAACAAATGTTTTACGTGGACTTTAACCGTACCTTCGGTAATATTGAGTTCACGGGCAATCAGTTTGTTGCTTTTTCCTGTGGCGATATGATCCAGTATTTTACCTTCCTGGTCGGTTAAGCCTGCCTCATCAGTGCTTTTGGGACGGCTCTCTGCCTTCAGGGCGTGGGCGAGCAACCCCGTCAGGCTATTACTTAACGCCATTTGACCCTGACCTGCGGAACGAATGCTGGCGAGTAAGTCTTCCGGTTCCATGTCTTTTAGCAAATAGCCATCTGCACCAGCACGCAGGGCATCAATGAGATCGTCGGCGCTGTCGGAAACGGTCAGCATGATAATGCGTGATTCAATACCTGCTGCCTTCAATATTTTCAGTACATCTATGCCCGACATATCTTTCATATTGAGATCCAGCAGGATCATGTCAGGCTGTTTGTCATAGGCAAGTTCGATGCCTTCCTCGCCGCTGGAACCTTCTCCGACGATGGTAAATTCTTCCGCTGTTTGAATTAACTGGATGACCCCTTTGCGAAACAAGGGATGGTCGTCAATGATCAATATGGTTTGATGTATTACCTGATTCATGTCGCAAGGTTGTCCTGAAGTGGTTGGATGGGGATAAATCGGTTACCGGAACGAAAGCTTAAATTGACATGCGTTCCACCTCCTTCCCGCTGGTCTATCTTCAAAGTGCCGCCTAAGCTGCGCGCGCGTTCTTGCATGATGGACGTACCGTAGTGATGCGTATCAGCGCGTTTGGTGGAAATTCCCACCCCATCATCTTCAATGTTAACTGAAATCGTGTTGTCTGCGATATGGGTGATGCTAACCCAGGCGTGCTGTGCCTTGGCATGGTGGGTGATATTCGCGAGCGCTTCACGCACGATTTGCATGATGTGAATTTCTTCATTGGCGGATAAATGCCAACCATTGAGGGAAGCATCAAACTGAATAGGAATGCCTGCACGTTTAGTAAATTCCAGGGTGGTTTTTTCAAGCGTGGGGATCAATCCATCCCCTTCGATTTTTAAGCGGAAAGTGGTGAGCAATTCTCGTAACTCCCGGTAGGCACTGTTCAAGCCTTCGCGTAATTCGCTGAGTACTTGATTTGCGTCTTCTGCACCATTGTGTTTTGACATGATGGTTTGCAGACGGCTGACCTGAATTTTCATGTAAGACAGGGATTGGGCCAGTGAATCGTGCAATTCACGAGCGATAGATCCACGTTCTTCAAGTAAAGATAAGCGACGGTTTTGCTCTGATCGTTTACCGGTACCAATTGCAATGCCTATGTGTCGACTCAATGCTTCCAGCAAGGTGGTTTGCCATGGCTCAAGCGGTTTGTTATTGGGTATTTCAAGCTGCATGATGCCATATTGTTTCTCCAGGTCATGCAAAGGAATAGCCAAGATCTGCCTTTCCTGGTGCTCACCCAAGTGTCGAACATGCAGCATGGTCGTCTCCAAACATTTGGCGCAATTTGTCAGTGTGCAAATGTTGATATTGCCTTTGCCTGGTTCAAGTGTCGAAGCCAATACGGCAGCCTGGTCATTTTCGTTCTCGATCAGGCAGGTAATGCCATGACCGACACCCAGTAAATGTTCAATGTCATTGAGCAAGGCGACATAAGAGTCTTTTGCAATGGGCGCATCGTAGAGTCTTGAAATGGAATGATAGAGCAGTTCCAGAGAGCGATTACTGCGCTCCAGATCAGCTGTTTTTTCAGCGACTCTGGATTCGAGGTTCTGGTACATTTTGGATAAATCTTCAGCCATGGCATTAAATGCTTCACCCAGTCGACCCAGTTCGTCTTCACCCGTATGTTGGGACCGGACACTGAGATCCCCTTTACCGGCATGTTCCGCACAGGAGAGCAGATCGCGCAATGGGGTGAATACATCGGTGTACATCACGTACATGGTGGCAAACACCACTATCAAGGTGGAAAACAGGGAAATGCCGAGAATTGTACTTAACATAACGATACGATTTTCGGCTTGCAGGGTTAATTGCTGGACCAAGTTATCTATCTTTACCACGAAATCGTTTATTTCATTGACTAACTCCGTGTCTCGCTTGGAAGTTTCGGCGAAAGTAACTGAATGGCTGTTGGGGGCGAAGGCTTGTATCCGAGGTTTTATGCTGGATTGCCAATCCAGCATAATGTCTTGATAACTGGCATTCGGAGACAGATTATCCTGAGATTCTGAAACTGAAATCATTCGTAATTTTGGTTTTTGCAAAGTACTTTCGAAGCGCTGGATGGCATTCTCGACATTTCGCCAGTTTTCTGCTGAATCGTTTCTTTGTGCAATCAAGACCAGGCTAGACATGCGGTAGCTTTGCATCCGCAGTGAGCCTGCTACGTTGATGGTTTCGGCGCTGCCCTGTGTAATGCCGGCAATGATGATGGAGCTGGCCATGCCAATGACGCCAAGGAGCGTAATCGCGGCCATGGCAATGCCAAGACGCAGCAGCAGGGAACGTTCAAAAAGCTTGTTGAAAATTTTCATATCAAATAACCGGTAAAAACCAAATTGAATTGCAGGGGCAGAAGAAGTACCACCAAAGAAAATTTCATTGTGTGGGTTGGTCTTGTGAATTCTAAAAGTAACAGTATACCAACAGGTTAGTGCATTTTCACTATACCACTTTAGTGGTATTCCTTCTATTTTAGTCAACTACTTGCACACTGGTTTATTGAATAGAAGCGGCCTAGACTGCAATTAAATTATATTTAAGATAAAAATATCCTGAAACGGGTAGAGGAGTAAAAATGGCTTTAAGTAAACAACAAATCTCCGTAGTAACTGCCAGCACCATTGCCTTTACGGTATGTTTTGCCATATGGATGATGTTTGCAGTGATTGGCATTCCAATCAAGAAAATGCTGAGCCTGAATGAAACCGAGTTTGGCCTGCTGGTTGCGACGCCAGTGCTGACAGGTGCATTGAGCAGACTTCCGCTTGGTATGTGGACAGACAAATTTGGCGGGCGAATTGTGTTTTTCGTGCTCATGCTATCCACAGTATTACCTATCTACTTGATTTCTCAGGCTACTGAATTCTGGCATTTTCTGGTGGCAGGTCTGTTTGTTGGCCTGGCTGGTGGATCATTTTCAGTGGGTATCGCCTATGTTGCCCGGTGGTTTCCAAAAACGCAGCAGGGTTTTGCAATGGGGATATTTGGTGCCGGAAACTCCGGCGCTGCGCTGACAAAATTTGTTGCGCCAGCCATTTTACTGGCCTTCGGTTGGGAAATGGTGCCTAAAGTTTATGCAGTGGCAATGTTCATCACCGCCCTGGTTTTCTGGATGTTTACCTTTACAGATCCCGAGCACAAAGTCAGTACGTCAATTAGCGTGCGGGAACAGTTGCACGCACTGAAAGACCCCCGTGTATGGCGCTACTGCCAGTACTACTCCATCGTGTTTGGCGGGTATGTCGCGCTGGCATTGTGGATGACCAAATACTACGTTGCAGAATATGGCTTCCACATTGAAGTGGCTGCCATGCTGGCTGCTGCATTTTCTTTACCTGGCGGTGTATTGCGTGCTTTTGGTGGTTACCTCTCCGATAAATTTGGTGCACACACCGTTACATGGTGGGTGATGTGGGTTTCGCTGGTGGCGCTGTTTTTCCTCTCTTACCCGCAAACCCAATTCACCATCGTGACAGTAGGTGGGCCTAAAACTTTCCACATCGGGTTAAATCCCACCATGTTTACGATTCTCATGTTTGTGGTGGGTGTGTCCTTTGCTTTCGGTAAAGCCTCTGTATTCAAATATATCTCTGATGAGTATCCACATAACATTGGTGTGATATCCGGCATTGTTGGGCTGGTGGGTGGATTGGGCGGTTTTTTTCTGCCAATCGCATTTGGCGCGCTGGTAGACCTCACTGGTATTCGTTCCTCTGCATTTATGTTGATGTTTGGCGTGGTGTGGGTGTCTTTGATGTGGATGTATTTTGCGGAAGTGCGTCCCGTATATGCTGCGCGGGAAAAAAAACGTAAGGCAGTGGATTTCCTTGAATAAACAGGTTTTTGATTGATTCAAATCATTTGGAGGTTGGTATGTCATCTCACGTAATTACAAAATGGGAACCAGAAGATAAAGCATTCTGGGAAAAGGAAGGCAAGGGAGTCGCCACGAGAAACTTGTGGATATCCATTCCCGCGTTGCTACTGGCGTTCTCGGTATGGATGGTCTGGAGCATGGTGGTAGTGAATCTGCCTAATGTGGGTTTCAAATTTGATAACAACGAATTGTTCTGGCTGGCTTCTTTGCCCGGTCTTTCAGGCGCTACGCTCCGTATTTTTTATTCATTCATGGTGCCGATTTTTGGTGGTCGTAAATGGACCACTATCAGTACCGCCTCCTTGCTATTACCCGCGCTGGGAATCGGGTTTGCTGTTCAGGATCCCACAACTCCCTATGCGACCTTCCTGATTTTGGCCCTGTTGTGCGGTTTTGGCGGTGGGAATTTCTCATCCAGCATGGCAAATATCAGCTTTTTCTTTCCTAAATCCCAAAAAGGGATGGCATTGGGGATGAATGCCGGTTTAGGTAATCTGGGCGTTTCTGTGATGCAGTTTGTAGTGCCTGTTGTAATTACTGCAGGAGTGTTTGGTGCTTTGGGTGGAGACCCTCAAGCATGGGTCAAAGGTGACTTACACAAGGATATGTGGCTACAGAATGCTGGGTTTATCTGGGTGCCATTTATCGTTGTATCTACATTGGCAGCATGGTTTGGCATGAATGATCTGGCTTCAGCAAAGGCTTCTTTTGCTGAGCAGGCTGTTATTTTCAAACGTTCGCATACCTGGATTATGTGCTGGCTTTACCTTGGGACCTTCGGTTCATTTATCGGTTACTCAGCTGGTTTTGCGTTGTTAACCAAAACCCAGTTTCCTGATATCAACCCGACTCAATACGCCTTTCTGGGTCCTTTGGTAGGTGCTTTAGCACGTGTGGCTGGAGGCTGGGTAGCTGACAAACTGGGTGGTGCTTCGGTAACGTTCTGGACATTTTTAATCATGGCGTGTGCTGCGTATGGTGTGATTGTTTTTCTTCCCCATGGCGGTGTCGGTGGCAATTTCTGGATGTTCTTTACCATGTTCATGATCCTGTTTGCAGCCAGCGGTGTGGGTAATGCCTCTACTTTCCGCATGATCCCTGTGATTTTCATGACCCAGCGTCAAAGAGAAGTGGCCGGTAAAGGTAAAGCTGCCGAAGAACAGGCTATCAAGGATGCGAATAAGGAAGCCGCTGCTGTGCTGGGCTTTACCGCTGCTTTTGCTGCTTACGGAGCTTTCTTTATTCCAAAAATGTTTGGAACTTCCATCGCCTTGACAGGCGGGGCAGACGCAGCAATTTACGGCTTTATCAGTTTCTATGTGAGTTGCCTGGTGGTCACCTGGTGGTTCTATTCCCGTAAAAATGCAGCGATGCCTTGCTAAAAAGCGTAACAGAATAACGTTCAGGAGTAATTAAATGAGCCATTTCATAGACAGACTGTCATTCTTTAAAAAGAATGTCGCAAACTTCTCCGGTGAACACGGCGTGGTGACAAACGAAGACAGAAGCTGGGAAAACGGTTATCGCCAGCGCTGGCAACACGATAAAATCGTGCGTTCTACCCACGGTGTTAACTGTACCGGTTCTTGTAGCTGGAAGATCTACGTCAAGAACGGATTGATCACTTGGGAAACCCAGCAAACAGATTACCCGCGTACTCGTCCAGACCTTCCAAACCATGAGCCACGCGGCTGCCCCCGTGGTGCCAGTTACTCTTGGTATGTGTATAGCGCACAGCGCGTGAAATACCCGATGATTCGCGGTCGTCTGATGGAATTATGGCGTGAAGCCCGTAAAACTATGGAGCCTGTAGAAGCCTGGAAGGCAATTAGCCAGAATCCTGAAACCGCCAGGAAATATAAGTCAGTACGTGGTCAGGGTGGTTTTGTGCGGGCTACCTGGGATGAAGTAACCGAGCTGATAGCCGCTTCCAATGTCTATACGATCAAGGACTTCGGTCCGGACCGTGTGATGGGATTTTCACCCATTCCAGCCATGTCCATGGTGAGTTACGCAGCTGGTTCACGCTATCTGTCGTTGATCGGTGGTGTACCGTTATCTTTCTATGATTGGTACTGCGATTTGCCTCCGTCTTCTCCACAGGTTTGGGGCGAGCAGACAGACGTGCCTGAATCCGCTGACTGGTATAATTCCACTTACCTCATGGTGTGGGGTTCCAATATCCCACAAACCCGTACACCGGACGCGCATTTCTATACTGAAGTACGTTACAAGGGAACAAAAACAGTTGCTGTTTCCAGTGACTATGGCGAGATGGTCAAGTTTGGAGATATCTGGCTGGCACCGACGCAAGGTACAGATGCCGCTTTAGCCATGGCCATGGGCCACGTGATTCTGAAAGAGTTTCACGTAGACAAGCAAAGCGAATATTTCAACAATTATTGCCGCCAATATACCGACATGCCCATGCTGGTCATGTTGAAAGATTTCAATGGCACACTGGTGCCTGATCGTTTCCTGCGTGCATCTGATCTGGATGGCAGTCTGGGGCAAGAAAATAATCCGGACTGGAAAACCATCGTCATTGATGAGAAAACCGGTTATCTGGTTGCGCCTAATGGTTCCATTGGGTTTCGCTGGGGCCAGAGCGGCATGTGGAACCTGGAAATGCGCGATGCCGGTTCGAGTGAGGAAATCAAACCTCAGCTGAGTTTGAAAGATCATGGCGACACCGTCGTTGGTATTGGTTTTCCTTATTTTGGTGGTACCGATGCGAATGATGTACAAGTGCGCAATGTGCCGGTGAAAACCATCAGTGTGCATGGTACTGACGTTAAAGTCGCTACTGTATATGATCTGATGTTAGCCAATTACGGGATTGATCGCGGGTTGGGTGGCGGTAATGTGGCCACCAGTTATGATGATATGACACCGTATACACCGGCCTGGGCTGAAAAACATACCACGGTAAAGCGCGCTGACATTATCACTGTTGCCCGTGAGTTTGCTGACAACGCCGATAAAACCCATGGTAAATCCATGGTGATAGTAGGTGCTGCGCTGAATCACTGGTACCACAATGACATGATCTATCGCGGCATCATTAACATGTTGATGATGTGCGGTTGCGTGGGTCAGTCTGGCGGCGGTTGGGCACACTATGTGGGGCAAGAAAAACTGCGTCCGCAAACCGGTTGGGCTCCACTGGCATTTGGTCTGGATTGGCACCGTCCTTCCCGTCAGATGAACGGTACGTCCTTTTTCTATGCTCATACCAGCCAATGGCGTCATGAGAAACTGGATACGGGTGAAATTCTGTCTCCAACAGGCGATGCGACCGCTGCCGACTATCGTTTGATTGATTTCAACGTGAAAGCAGAACGTATGGGATGGTTGCCTTCTGCACCGCAACTTCAAACCAACCCGATGGATGTGGTAAAAGCTGCTGAAGCAGCGGGTATGGATCCTGTTAAATATGCGACAGAGAAACTCAAAAGCGGCGAGTTGAAGTTGTCCTGTGAAGATCCGGACAATCCTAAAAACTTCCCGCGTAACCTGTTTGTATGGCGCTCCAATATTCTGGGTTCCAGCGGCAAGGGTCACGAGTATTTTCTGAAATATTTGCTGGGTACACAAAACGCCGTGTTTGGCCCTGATCTGGGGGAACTGGGTGAAGCTAAGCCGAAGGAAGTGGTATGGCATGACAAAGGTGCTGAAGGCAAGCTGGATTTACTGGTGACACTGGATTTCCGTATGTCTACCACCTGCCTGTATTCCGATATCGTACTGCCAACCGCCACATGGTATGAGAAAGACGATCTGAATACCTCAGATATGCATCCTTTCATCCATCCATTGTCCGAAGCAGTGCAGCCACTTTGGCAAAGCAAGTCCGACTGGGAAATCTACAAAGCCATCGCCAAGAAATTCAGCGAACTGGCTGCAACCCATCTGGGTACGCAGAAAGATCTGGTACTGACCCCGCTGATGCACGATACCCCAAGCGAGTTAGGCCAGGCAATGGGCGTGAAAGACTGGAAAAAAGGCGAGTGCGAGGCAATTCCCGGTAAAACCATGCCTAACATGACAGTCGTGGAACGTAATTATGGAGACACTTACAAGAAGTTTACTTCAGTAGGGCCGCTACTGACCAAAGTGGGTAATGGCGGTAAGGGCATTTCCTGGAATACCGAAAGCGAAGTCAAACAACTGGCCGAAATTAATTACACGGTGCAGGAAGAAGGTATCAGCAAAGGCTTGCCAAAAATTGAATCAGCGATTGACGCCTGTGAAATGATCCTGATGCTGGCACCGGAAACCAATGGTCAGGTTGCAGTGAAGGCTTGGGAAGCGTTGTCTAAAATCACGGGGCTTGATCACACTCATCTGGCAATTCCGCGTGAAGATGACAAGATCCGTTTCCGTGATGTGCAGGCACAGCCTCGCAAGATTATTTCTTCACCCACCTGGAGCGGGCTGGAATCTGAACATGTGAGCTACAACGCGTGCTACACCAATATTCATGAGTACATTCCATTCCGTACTCTGACAGGACGTCAGCAGTTCTATCAGGATCACAAATGGATGCTGGATTTTGGTGAAGGGCTCTGTGTTTACAAACCGCCTATTGACACCAAAACCGTCAAGCCGGTGATCGATAAAATGGGTAACGGCAACAAGCAGCTCGTTTTGAACTGGATCACGCCGCACCAGAAATGGGGTATCCACAGTACTTATACGGATAATTTGCGCATGCTGACGTTATCCCGCGGTGGCCCTCATGTCTGGATTTCGGAAGTAGAAGCGAAGGAAACCGGCATTGTGGATAACGACTGGATTGAAGTCTATAACGTGAACGGTACGCTTACCGCTCGCGCTGTGGTCAGCCAGCGTGTGCCACGGGGCATGGCGCTGATGTATCACGCACAGGAAAAAATCATCAACGTCCCAGGTGCAGAAACCAGCGGCTATCGCGGCGGTATTCATAATAGTGTGACACGCACGGTAACCAAGCCAACGCATATGATTGGCGGTTATGCACAGCTTTCCTACGGTTTCAATTACTACGGAACGGTGGGTTCAAATCGTGATGAATACGTGATTGTTCGCAAAATGAAAAATGTGGACTGGATGGAAGGCCCACTGGACGAAAGCAAGGAGGCTGCAAAATGAAAATCCGTGCCCAAGTAGCAATGGTGCTCAATCTGGACAAATGTATCGGCTGCCATACTTGCTCTGTTACGTGTAAAAACGTGTGGACCTCGCGTGATGGTGTGGAATATGTCTGGTTCAACAACGTAGAAACCAAACCAGGTATTGGCTACCCGAAACAGTGGGAAAATCAGGATATCTGGAACGGCGGCTGGAAGCGCAACAGCAATGGCACCATTGAGCCCCGTCAGGGCGCTAAATGGCGCATTCTGGCCAACATTTTCGGCAACCCCAACTTGCCTGAGATAGACGATTATTACGAGCCTTTCACTTACGACTATGAGCATCTGCAAAATGCCAAATTGTCGGAAACACCACCTACAGCACGTCCTGTATCCGTGATTACCGGCAAGAAAATGGACAAGATTGAATGGGGTCCAAACTGGGAAGACGATCTGGGTGGCGAGTTCTCCTCCCGCGGTCGCGACAAGTGTTTCGACAATGTACAGAAGGAAATGTACTCGACCTTCGAGAACACCTTCATGATGTACTTGCCACGGTTGTGCGAGCACTGTCTGAACCCCACTTGCGTAGCCTCCTGTCCTTCCGGTTCCATCTACAAGCGTGAAGAAGACGGTATCGTGCTGGTAGATCAGGACAAATGTCGCGGCTGGCGCATGTGCATCAGCGGTTGCCCTTACAAGAAAATTTACTATAACTGGAAGTCTGGCAAGGCAGAAAAGTGCATCTTCTGCTATCCACGGATTGAAGCTGGTCAACCGACTGTTTGTTCCGAAACCTGCGTAGGCCGGATTCGTTATCTGGGTGTGTTGCTGTATGACGCTGACCAGATTCAGACGGCAGCCAGCGTTCCTGACGAAAAAGATTTGTACGAAGCGCAGTTGCGATTGTTCCTGGATCCGAATGATCCCAAGATCATCGCACAGGCGCGTGCCGATGGCGTGCCAGAAGCATGGCTGGACTCCGCACGCAAATCGCCGGTTTACAAAATGGCGATCGACTGGAAAATTGCCTTCCCACTGCATCCGGAATATCGGACATTGCCGATGGTCTGGTACGTTCCACCCCTCTCGCCAATTCAGTCCGCAGCAGAAAGCGGCCAGATGGGTATGAACGGCATTATTCCGGACACCAAGTCATTGCGTATCCCGGTTAAATACCTGGCTAATTTGCTGACTGCCGGTAAAGAAGCGCCGATCGTTACTGCGCTGGATCGTATGCTGGCCATGCGTGCCTACATGCGGGGCAAGTCGGTGGAAGGCGTAGCCAATACATCGGTACTCCAGCAGGTTGGTCTGACAGAAGAGCAGGTAAATGACATGTATCGTTATATGGCTATTGCCAACTACGAAGATCGCTTTGTGATTCCAAGCGGCCATCGTGAAGAAGTGGTAGACACCTTCGACGAGAAAGGCAGTTGTGGATTCTCGTTCGGTAATGCCTGTTCTGATGGCACGTCTGAAACCAGTCTGTTTGGCACCAAAAAACAGGGTTCAATGATTTTCGTTGACATGCCAAAGTCGCGGAAGAAAAAAGACTTGGAAGGAGCATCATCATGAAAACATTTAAAATTCTTTCGCTGTTGTTGAGCTACCCGCAGGCTGAATGGGTGAATGAGCTGGATTTGATGGAGGCCGTTCTGGAGGAAGAAAAAGGACAGAACGGATCAGCAAAGCAACAAGTTGCTGATCTGTTTCAGTCACTGCGTGCGGAGACATTGCTTGAAGCTGAGCAAACTTACGTAGGTACGTTTGATCGCAACCCTTCTCACTCCCTTCACCTGTTCGAGCATATTCATGGTGAGTCACGTGATCGTGGTTCGGCGATGGTGAACCTGATTGAGGAATACCGTAAACACGGGCTGGATATGGATGCCGCCGAACTGCCGGATTATGTCCCGCTGTTTCTGGAATATCTTTCCCAGCTGCCGGATCAGGATGCTATCAAAATGCTAAGTGAGGCAGTGGATGTGCTGGCGCTGATTGGTCGCAAGCTCGAAGGCAACAATAGCCCGTACCACACTGTATTTAAAGTGCTGGAAGGGATGTCGCCTGTAGAAGCCAAACCATTGCCGGAAGTCCCGATTCGCGAAATGGAAGAAACCATCATCCAGTTTGGGCCAACAGCCGATGGCACCGAACCGCTGATGGTGCCGAAACCGCAAACGGCCTATGTACGTATGCCCGAGTCCCGCAAAGCAGCCGCTGCAGCTGCTGGCGGCGCAAACTGAACTGTCATTAAGGAGATCAAGTCATGGATTACTTACATAATCTGCTTTTCGGGATTTACCCCTATGTGGCCCTCGCCATCTTTTTACTGGGTAGCCTGATTCGTTTCGACCGTGAGCAATACACCTGGAAGAGTGACTCCAGTCAAATGCTGCGTGGTAAACAGTTACGTCTGGGTAGTACGTTGTTTCACATTGGCGTGTTATTTCTGTTTTTCGGGCACATGGCCGGACTGCTTACCCCTCACTGGTTGTACGAGGGATTAGGGCTTTCTACACCGAACAAACAGATGATGGCGATTATCAGTGGGGGTATTGCGGGATCTATTTGTCTGGTGGGGATTACCCTGCTGACGCATCGCCGTTTGACAGACCCACGCATTCTGGCCACCAGCAAGCCGATGGATATCATTATCCTGCTCTGGATATTTGCCACCCTGGTACTTGGATTGATCAGTATCCTGTTTTCACTGCAGCATAGAGAAGGCGGCGTGATGTTGCAGCTTGGCTACTGGGCGCAGCATATTGTTACCTTCCGTGCTGGTGCGGCGGATGCATTGGTATCTGTGCCATTTATCTACAAGCTGCATCTGTTCTTTGGTATGACGGTATTTGTGCTCTTCCCGTTCACCCGTCTGGTGCATGTGTGGAGTGGTTTTGGTGCCGTCTCGTATCTGGTGCGTAGTTACCAGGTTGTCAGGCAGCGTGGTTAATCCAGGGACCGGCTATTGGACGTTAGCCGCACCCAAGAGTTCATGAGTTTCCATCCGGAAATGCCATAACTCCCTCGCCCCTTTTGGAAGAGGATTGGGGAGAGGGGAGGTAAGCGTCAAGGTGTTACCCCTCTCTCCTTGGTCCTCCCCGTCAAATGGGGGGGCATGTGTATCCGGATGAGAACTAATTAAGTTTCATAAAAGCAACCTGAATCATGGAGAAAGAATCATGGGTATCAGCGTCAATGATGTTGAAATTACAGATGAAGCGGTAGAGCGCGAGTTGCCGCACCATGCCAATGCACCTGCGCCCGTTAAAGCTGCGGTAGAAGCACTGGTGCTGCGTGAAGTATTGTTGCAGGCAGCACGTAACAAAGTTGCCATGGCCCAGGAAGAACTGCGGGCACTGGAAACCTCCCAGGCTGAAGATGCAGAATCATTGATCGAAGATGCACTTATTGATCGATTGATCGAAATGGAAGTGCAATCACCGGTTCCGACCGACGAAGAATGCGAAACCTATTATCGCAAGAATCTCGATCAGTTCCGCAATGGTGATCTGGTAGAAGCCAGTCATATACTGTTTCAGGTCACACCCAATGTCCCCCTGGATGCGTTGCGGGGTAAAGCTGAAGAAATTCTTCAGCAGGCATTGGCGCAACCAGCGCAATTTGAAGAACTGGCACGTACTTATTCCAACTGCACCTCGGCAGAAGTGGGTGGCAGCCTGGGCCAGTTGACCAAAGGGCAAACTGTTCCGGAATTTGAACGGGTGATTTTCAGCCTTGAAGCCGGAGAAATTTCGCCCAAGCTGGTTGAAACCCGTTTCGGGCTGCATATTGTCCGGGTTGAGCGTAGTGCAGAGGGCCGCACACTGCCGTTTGACATGATTAAAGATCAGCTCGCGCACTATCTGGCTGAGCAAGTTCGCGCTCGCGCGCTCAAACAATACCTAAAAATTCTGGTAGGACAAGCTAATATTCAAGGAGTGGAATTAGAAGGCGCGAAGACGCCTCTCGTGCAGTAGCGGGTTAACTTAAACATCGCACCAAAGGAGATCGTCATGACACATGTAGTAATTGCAGGAGCAGGTATAGCAGGGGTTCCTGCAGCTTACGCCATCAAAAACAGGCTAGGCCCGCAGGATAAGGTCACAGTGGTTTCAGATAAGGATTATTTTCATTTTGTACCGTCCAACCCATGGGTTGCCATGGGGTGGCGAGATACGAAAGACATCTCGTTTCCTATTGGCCGCTGTCTGGCAGATCGAGGTATCGATTTTATCCCTAAAGCGCTGAAAAAAGTGGATGGTGCCAATAACCAGGTAGAACTGGTAGATGGCACAAAGCTGGCTTACGATTTCCTGATACTGGCTACAGGCCCTAAGCCGGCGTTTGATGAAATTGAAGGACTGGACCCCGACAAAGGCTATGTTCACTCTGTTGTACACATGGAAGATGCCCATAAATCCTTTACGGACTATCAGGAGTTTGTGAAAAATCCTGGCCCGATTGTGATTGGAGCAGTACAAAACTCATCGATCATTGGCCCTGTGTATGAATTTGCTTTTCTGGTCGATGCTGATCTGCGCCGTCGCAATATTCGGGACCGTGTACCAATTACACTGATCACCCCTGAACCCTATGTAGGGCACCTCGGTTTGGGTATAGAAAGTGATACGCGCCGCTTACTGGAAGAAGCACTTGCCGCCCGGAATATTACCTATCTCACCAATGTAAAAACCAAAAAGATAGAGTCGGGTGTGGTGCATATTGCAGAATGCGATGCACTGGGAAATGAAGCCCGTACAAGTGATGTGCCTTTCGCCTATTCTGTTTATTGGGCCGCTTTCCGAGGTATTCATGCGCTTCGCGATAGCACCGGCCTGACTGATGAACGTGGTTTTGTGAAAACGGATGAATACCTGCGCAGTACTGCCTACCCTAATATCTACGCAGTGGGCGTGTGCGGCGCACATCCTTCCGTATCCAAATCACCGTTACCATTAGGCGCGCCTGATTCCGTTTATACCATTCAAAATGAAGTGGATGCCGCTGTGCGTAACATAGAAGCAACGCTGAAAGGGGAGGCGCTCACCAGTCCAGCACCTATCCGTGCCAAGTGGCTGACTGACATGTCCAAATCCGGTGCACTGTATCATTCAGAGCCACAGATTCCACTACGCAACATCAATTGGCTCAAAGAAGGTAAATGGGTGCATCTCGCCAAAGTGGATTTTGAAAACTACTTCATCAACAAGATCAAACTTAAACCCGCAACCGCTGGCGTCCCCGTATCAAGCCATATCGCAACGCTAATGCGGAAACTGCAAACCCCTGAGGGTGAAAGCGCTAAAGTTTCTGTGAGTTCGCGTGCTGCAACAAGGCCGTTGGCAGTGCCGGTTAAAAAAGACTTTGATTACGATCTACGGGCATTATCGCAAACTCTGGGCCAGGAAGAGCACGCACTTGCGGCAGCCTTGTTAGAGTCTGCTCTGCGTGATGCAAAATCCTTACTGGCAGGGGTTAAACTGGATGATATGCAAAAATTCCGGCATGACCTGATGATAGCGGATTTGCCGGAGAATCAACCGGGGGTTGAGTTTCACGGTGGAGGAACATAAGGCAATGGTTCGCGGAGTGTGGTGAGCGTGTAATCACGACCGCCACTAACTGTGAAAGTTAAGTGCTTCCTTCTCCCTTATACGGGGGAGGGATTTGGCTTATATAGCTGATTGAATGAGACCATCAAACTGATTTATTGAACAACTATGAGTTGATTTGAGAATCAGCGTGCTTTGCAGCACCTTCAAAAGCCGCTTTTTCAAAGTGATTGTCAAAATAGGGATCTTTGCCAACCATTAAGGCCAGCATACTTGAGCCAAAATACAGTGGCAAAAAAAGCAAACCCCATCGTTCGTATTGTTTCACGTGTATGCGTTCGTGGAAACGCAATGCATGCATGGTTTCATGGTTGCGAGCGAGTACCACATGCCCGAGGGTAATGGCCTGAATCTGCATATTTCGTCCAAGTGCTGAAAGGAGTCCGGACAAAATACGTCCTCCTGCACACTCAAGCACACCTTCATTCACACTCAGTTTGCAACCCCCCGGCAGCGAGAGGATCCCAAGTGCCAGGCCAAGCAGTGAAATGGGTGCTGCCCATAGATAAACTGCCAGGGTGTAAATAGCACGTAATAGTTTGTTATTGCGCATTTTTAGGGCTGGTTAATTAGCCGCAAGCTTATTCAAACTGCATCGGGGAACCTTCCCGGTCATAAGCCAGAAAATTGGAAATCGCACCCTGCTGGATCGATTTAACCATCATTTCCATCGCTGCTTGTGCTTCGCTACTACTAGGTAATTCGCCTTGTTTACCTGCCAGGCCGGCAACAAAAACAACCTGCCAAGGCTGACCCATTTGTTGAGATTCCGAAATCAGATCTGTAAAATTGCTTAATTCCTTCAGGGTCTTATCCACGTACATAACAGGATTTAAAGCGCCGCCCTGCCCAGCCTGAAATCGTTGGGCTTCAATATCGCTATGTTCTTCAGGTAGCTCAGTCTGGGCGAATACAAAGAGCATGCGCTGCGGTTCGGGTTGTTGTGCTGCTGCGCTTAATAGTGCTTCGAAAGTGGCGATATTAATGGTGTTTCTCCTTTGATTTTTTTGATATTCGGATGTTCTGTAGAAAATAATCCTTCATGTGATTATAAATGGCTCAGCCATAAATAGGTAAAGATAAGGCATGCCAAATAAACGCGTCAATGGCGGAATTATATAGCTAAAGCATTCAAGCCTTGTGCTGAAGTAAATCAACCAGAACTGTGCTAGTAGTCTGACAAATGGCAGCCGTCGATCTTGATTTTGAAAAATTATGATGCATTGTTATATATAATAAACTCACACGTACATTTCTTGAAGAATGCTCTATATTTGGTAGGTGCGATACGCTTTATTTCATAGCGTGAACGCAACTGTTGTCATGCGATAAGTGAAAAATAATCTATGGTTAATAACCATTGGCACCAAGAAAAACTATACGAAAGCAGGTGGATGAGCCTGTTAACGAAGCTCTTTTTGCATATCTCGTGGGATAGTAAACAATTAATTGCAAGGTTTCATCAAAAGATGTGGGCTTTTTCGAATCAAACGGAGACACCTCTTGAAAACGCAAGAACAGGCTACCCTCCTTAGTAATCTGATTGACTCTGCGATGGACGCTATTGTCTCAACGGACGAGAGCCAGAACATCATCATATTCAATCATGCTGCCGAGCTTATGTTTGGCCGCCGCGCAGACGAAATCATTGGTCAGCCACTAGAGAAACTCATCCCTGCTCGCTTTCATGCTTCTCATCGTCAACATGTAGAAAATTTTGGCAGGTCAGGAATTACAACGCGCACTATGACAGCGCCCGGAGTATCTTACGCTTTGCGTGCCAATGGCGAAGAATTTTTGTTCGAGGCATCGATCTCGCAGGTGGAAATTGATGGAAAAAAAACCTTCACGGCGATTCTGCGCGACATCAGTGTGCGTAAGCAGACGGAAAAGGCGCTGAAAGAGAGCAATACCATTTTCCGGCAACTGACGGAAAATATACGCGAAGTTTTCTGGCTAGGTGCTCCAGATTGGAATGAGGTGTTCTTCATTAGTCCGGCTTATGAAAAAATTTGGGGACGTTCTTGCGAGAGTCTTTATTCCAGACCGCTGGATTGGCTGGATGCCGTGGTGGATGCAGACCGCGAACAAATCATTGCAGCTATCAGCAAGAAAAGTGCTGGTAATTTATCTGACATAACATTTCCAGAATATCGAATACTCCGGCCGGATGGTTCTGAGCGGTGGATATATGCTCGTGCTTTTCCCGTTATTGATGCAGAAGGAAAGGTTTATCGCATTGCCGGCATCGCTGAGGATATAACTGAGCGAAAGCAGGCCGAAATGGAACTGCGCCATGAGCATGATCTCAATCAGCGTTATCTCGACACAATGCAAACTATGATGGTAGCGCTGGATCACGATGGTTGCATCACTATGATCAATCGAGCCGGCTGCGTATTGCTGGGCTACAAGGAAGACGAATTGTTGGGGCGTAACTGGTTCGCTACCTGCCTGCCTCAGCATGATTTGGACAAGGTGTTATCTACTTTTCATAAGCTCTTGGTCGGAGATGTCAATGCGGTAGAGTATTTTGAAAACCCCGTGCTATGCCGTGACGGAAGCGAGCGGATGATCGCATGGCACAATACGGCTCTCTGCAATGAGCGTGGCAATATCATCGGCACCCTCGGCTCTGGAGGAGATATCACCGAGAGCAAATTGACAGCAGAGATTTTACGAATCAGTGAAAATAAATTTTCAAAAACATTTCATAGCTCACCTAATCCTATTTCAATTACAACGCTTTCAGAAGGCAGATTCATTGAGGTTAATGATGCCTGGGTTCGCATTACTGGTTATACCCGCGAAGAAGCGGTTGGTCATACATCCATTGAATTGGATATTTGGGAAAAAGCTATTAATCGCGCTAGTTTTATCTCAGAGCTAACTGAAAAAGGGCGTGTCACCAATCTGGAATTTCATTTCAAGACAAAAATCAAAGAAGTAACTTGTCTGGTCTCTGCGGAACTCGTTGAAATACAAAATAAGCAATGTATTGTGCTTATAGCCCAGGATATTACTGTTCTCAAGCAAACAGAGCATGCCCTCAAGCTTGCCAATGAGCGGCTGTCGTTTGCGTTGAGCGCTGCTGGAGCTGGTTCATGGGATTGGGACATGCGATCAGGGAAGCTTGATTGGTCGAATGAACTTTACAGTTTGTTCGGTATGGATTCTGAGAGAAAAGAGGCTACCTTTGAAGCTTGGAGAGGTGTGTTGCATCCCGATGATGCGCAAGCAGCAGAAGATCGTATTATGGATGCAATACGAGAACGCATAGCTCTCAGCAACGACTACCGAATCGTTCTTGAAAGCGGTGAGGAAAGATGGATACGGGCACTGGGTAACACGACCTATGATGAGCAAGGCAACGCATTGCGTATGGCTGGTATTTGCTTCGATATCAGTATTCAAAAGAAAGCTGAAGAAAAACTCCAACTCTCCGCGCGTGTATTTGCTGAGGCCCATGAAGGCATTGTAATCACGGATGCAGATGCTAACATCATTGATGTCAATCCGGCATTTTGCGATATTACGGGTTATAGACGCGAGGAGGCGATAGGTCAGAATCTGCGCATTTTTAATTCAGGCAGACAGCCTCCGGAGTTTTACACTTTGATGATGCAGTCACTTGCCGAAGCAGGCTATTGGCAAGGGGAAATGTGGAACCGTAAAAATAATGGGGTAGTATATGCGGCACACCTCACCATTTCTGCTTTGCGCGACAAGCTTGGCAATGCCGTAAACTTTGTTGGCCTGTTCTCTGACATTACCCAAACCAAACAACAGCAGCAGTCGCTGGAACTGATGGCACACTATGATGCCCTGACGCAACTGCCTAACCGGGTGCTGTTCGCAGACCGTTTCAAACAAGCCATGAATCACTGCAAGCGTGATAAATCTCTTTTGGGTGTGTGTTATCTCGATCTGGATGATTTTAAAAAAGTAAACGATACCTATGGGCATGAAGCAGGTGATCAATTGCTGATCGAAATTGCGCGGCGCATCAAGTCTGTTATGCGCGAAGAGGATACAATATCACGACAGGGAGGAGATGAATTCGCATTGCTACTGGGAGGGCTAGATAGGGTCGAGCAATGCTTTAACATGCTCGAACGGATCCATCGTGCCATCGTCCAGCCATATGTAATAGATGGCCAGATTGTTACCCTTAGCGCCAGTAGCGGCATAACTATCTATCCATTAGATGAAGCTGATGAGCCTGATACGTTATTACGCCATGCCGATCAAGCAATGTACCTGGCTAAGTTGAGTGGACGGAATCATTATCAGTTATTCGATCCCGAACATGATTTGCAGGTGCAAAGCTATCGTAATCAGCTGCACATTATTGAAGGAGTCTTTGCTCGGAAAGAGTTCTGTCTGTACTACCAGCCGAAGGTGAATATGATGACAGGTGAAGTTGTTGGTCTGGAAGCCCTGATCAGATGGAACCATCCAGAGCATGGCATATTACCGCCCTCCGATTTTCTTCCCGTGATAGAAGGCACGTCTTTGGAGATTATGGTTGGTAACTGGGTGATCGATGAGGCGCTTCGGCAAATGGCAGAGTGGAAAGAATCTGGTTTAGAGATCAAAGTGAGCGTTAATATCTCTCCGCGCCATTTGCAAGGGGAAGATTTTTTCATGCATATTGAGTCCGCGCTTGCGCAATACCCGGAAATCTCTCCGCAGCAATTTGAACTGGAAGTGCTGGAAAGTAGTGCGATGGAAGACCTGCTGCTGGTAAGCAGAGTAATCCGAGATTGCCATCACCGGCTTGGAATTAAATTTTCACTTGATGACTTTGGCACAGGCTATTCATCGCTTACCCATATACGTAATTTGGATGTTAGTGTCGTCAAAATCGACCAAAGTTTTGTGAGCGACATGATTGGCGATCCCGATGATTACGCCATAGTGGAAGCAGTGCTGGCGTTGAGTAAGGCGTTCCGACGTGAGGTCATTGCAGAGGGAGTAGAAACCAAGGAACATGGGCTTATGCTGTTAAATATGGGTTGTACTTTTGCACAGGGTTATGGCATTGCACGCCCGATGCCACCTGACGCAATACCTGCCTGGGTTCGATTTTTTGAGATTCCAGAGGAATGGAAAGCAAGTGCCAAATTGCTTCTCACACCTAAAGAAACACAATTACAGTTGCTTCGAATCGAATGCACTTACTGGCTGGAACAATTAGAAAAAAAACTGAACTCAAGCGCTGAATCAGAATTGCGCTGGCCTATTATGATAAAAGAGAAGTGCCACTGTGGTCGTTGGGTAGAACAAGCAAGGGAGGAAAAAGACATTCCCCAAGAATGGCTCAATCAATTAGAACATTCTCATGATGAACTTCATTCTGTTGGCAATGAATTAATGCATCTGTACCATTCTGGTAAGATCAATGAGTCAAGGAGTGGAATTGGGCGTCTGCGGACCATCTATCAAACTGTCGAGGATATTCTGAATCACTCTTTTTGAGGATGCTGTAACAGTACTTGGTTAACTAGCTTGAAGTGATGGGTTATTTATGTTGTTGCCGCAGTTGCTCTATGGAACAGTTGTTCTGCGAGCTGTTTCTAACTGGATAAATCGGATAGAAAGTGACTGTCAGGAAACGATTGGGATAATAAACGTTGCTTTTAATCCCCCACCTTCGCGTGATTCTAATCTCAATTCCCCTCCCTGTATGCGCGCTGCGCGTTCTACAATAGCCAATCCAAGCCCCGATCCACCTACGCCGCTTCGAGCGCTTTCAAGACGAACAAAGGGGCGTTTGGCTTTTTCTATGTCTTCTACCGGTATGCCTGGTCCGCGATCCTGTATGACAAAAAACGCACAGGGGCGCCCATGCCAGTCAGCATTAAAGCTTTCCAGAGAGATTTCGTCCCCGCCATATTTGATTGCGTTGTCTAGCAGGTTGGTGAGTGCACGCTTGAGCAATTGCGGACGCGCTTTAACAGGCGGAAATTCTGCCAATGTGATCAGCAGGCTTTTGCCACGCTTCATGTAGGGTGCGGCTACAGTACTGACCAGTTCTTGCAGATCGATCTCGGCTATGGGTTCTTGCTCACCGAGCCGGGCATATTCAAGAAACTGGCCCACTACTGCGTCCATTTGTTCCACGTCGGATATCATCCCTTCCCTGCTGGCTTCGTCATCAATAAATTCTGCTGCAATGCGCAACCGGGTGAGGGGGGTTCGCAAGTCATGGGAAATTCCGGCCAATACCAGTGCACGTTCTTGTTCGATCGCTGCTAAATCTGACGACATCTGGTTAAAAGCGCGCACTACAGCAATGGTTTCTGCAGCACCGCTTTCTTCCAGTGGCGTGGGGGTTTCGCCATGCCCCACAGCATAAGCCGCACTCGCCAGTTTTTTGAGTGGCTTGCCCACTTGTCGAGCAATTAAAGCGCCGCCGATCAGTGCAAAGAACATGACAAGTACACTCCAACCGAGCCACTGCCAGGGTTTTGGTCGCTCAATACGTTCAGCTGGCATCATGATCCAGAATTCCTGATCGCCAATAAAAAAACTTACCCAAAAGCCTTCTTCGCCATTCCTGGCTGATGCAAAGCGCGTATTCGGGCCTAGCTGTATACGTATATCTGTAGCCATTTTTTGATTAACGCCATAATGTAATGCAAATGGCACCAACTGTTCATGGGGATCAGCCAGAAAAACCCTTATGCCGTCAGATTCTGCCATTTCATCCAGTAAAGCGGATCTGAGTGTAGGGTCAGCGGAAAGCACGGCGGCGCGGGTGAGATTGACAACTGATGTGACCATTTGCGCAAGTTGCATAGCGCGGGGGGTGCGCTCTGCCTGGCGGAATAAAATGGTGCTTGCGATAAGTGACAGCAATATCAGTAAAGCGATCAGCAGAAAGGCCCGTGTAGCCAGGCTGCGGGGAAACAGGTTCATGCAGTCGTCCCGTCAGGAACAAATGTATAGCCGTGCCCCCACACTGTCTGGATATATCGTGGTTTGGCCGAGTCCGGCTCGATCAGCTTGCGTAGTCTGGAAATCTGTACATCGATAGTACGGTCAAATGCTTCATGGTCACGGCCACGCGCTAATTCCATGAGGCGGTCCCGTGATAACGCCTGTCTCGGATGATTAACCAATACTTTCAGCAAGGAAAATTCACCGGTGGTGAGCTGTGTGGCGACTTCATCACGGAACAAAGTGCGGCTACCCAGATCAAGCCGGCATTGGCCGAAAATCACTTCGCCAGCACTTTCGACGGGTGCGCCTGGTTGTACCATACCCTGGCGACGCAGAACTGCATGAATACGCGCAACCAGTTCGCGAGGGCTGAAAGGTTTAGCCAGATAATCATCTGCTCCCATTTCCAGACCTACAATGCGGTCAATTTCATCTCCTTTTGCCGTCAGTAATATAACGGGTGTGGTTTCCCCTGTGCCACGTGTACGGCGGAGTATGGATAACCCATCTTCACCCGGTAACATCAGGTCAAGTATCCATAGATCAAATCGGGCGCGTTCAATGGCCTGAGACATTTCGCGCCCGTTAGCTACCGCTTTGACTTCGAAACCCTGTTCGGTAAGGTAGCGGAACAGCAACTCGCGAATGCGGTCGTCATCGTCAATAATCAGAATGTGGGCAGGTGTGTTCATAGTGGCTATCATAAACGTCAACGCGGACATAATTGTTAATAATTGTAACGAAACTCTCCGGTGCAACAATTTGTTACAACTTTCAGTATTCCTTAAACAGGTTATTTACATCTCGGTTTTAAGATGGCATTAACGCTTGAAATTGATCAAGAGTTAGCGAAATACCCCCAAACTTGAATACAATGGAGAATATCATGAATGCATTAAAAAACACTTTCGTTACTGTGATAGGCTTGGTACTTGCTTCTGTTGCTGCTTCATCTGCGTTTGCACAACCCGGCGTGCATCATGGAGAAGCGCATGCCCATCGTGTGAATGCAGCAACGCGCGACCCTGGCGTAAACAGACATCAGATTCATCAGCATGAGCGTATTCAGCAAGGCGTTCGTTCAGGTGAGTTGACTCACAGTGAAGCAAAAAATCTCAGGTCCGAGCAGAGGTCTATTCGTCAGGAAGAACGCCAATATAAATCCGATGGCGTTTTGACCAGAGATGAACGTAAAGATTTGCATCAGGATCAGCGTGCAGCCAGCAAAGATATCTATAACGAAAAACATGATGCGGAGCGTCGTTAGCCCTTATTTGCTTTTTCGGGGAATACAACTTTACTAAGGAAAATGATTATGAAAAACATGACCAAAAGGTTATTGCTGGTTACTGTATCAGCAACCTGGGTTTTGTTGGGTTCCCCGGTATTTGCAGATCAGCTCACATCTGCTCAGAATCGAATTTCACCTGAGCAGAGGGAGCAGTTTAGAAATATGCCACCAGAAGAACGCCAGGCTATACGTGAAAAGATGCGTGAGCAGCGCCAAAGTATGACCCCTGAGGAGCGAACGGCAAGGCAGCAGGAATTCCGTCAGGGCAATCCAAATGCTTCGCCCGAAGAACGCCAGGCAAAGCGTCAGGAGTTGCGCGATCGTTGGCAGCAAATGAGCCCGGAGGACCGGGAAAATCTTAAACAAAAATTCAGGGAGCGTTCACAAAATACTTCGCCCGAAGAACGTCAGGCAAAACGTGAGGCATTACGTGAGCGCTGGAAAAATATGAGCCAGGAAGATCGTCAGCGTCTGTCGGATGATTTTAAAAACAGACGGCAGCGTCCCATGCAAGAGGGTGGGGCGCCTATGAATGGTGCTCCTCGTGAAAGAAAAGGCCAAGGCGGGATGCGTTCAAGATAAAACTCTTTAGGATTTCATGGGGTTTTCATGACGATATTAGATGGCAATGCCAAGCATTTCTGACCGGGCTTATGCGGATAAAGCGGGTTAAAAATAGGGGGGTGTAAATCTTTTCGCTGATTTGACAGTGCTATTCGGAAATGTAGCCAGTATTCGTTTTTGTTTGTACTATTTTGATTGTAAATGTTATCTGGCTTTAATTTCTTTGTATCTTTCGATCATTTAGTAGCATAATCCATCCTGCATGACCAATTTCCTTTAGGTTGTTATAAGCGGCTAAATCAGGGTTGCATAATTTGTCGATGGTGGAATTATTAAAACAAAATCTGGTGATCGAACCAGATATTCAAAATTTTATGGGTTTCGTGCTCTTGGCTGTGAAAAGTCTGGGGGGAAATCAATTTTCTGCCACATCTTCTTGCCTTCAAATTGTTGCCAGTTTACGACTTGCCGGTGCAGGCACTGGCCTTCCTCTTCCCGTGACACTGCTCCTTGAGGATAGTCAGCTCACCGTACATTTTGGTCAAGGTGTTGCGTCCAGTGTTGTCGATCTGAAAGATTCACCCGAAGCAGGAATTGTTGAACAATTACGCCTTCATTTGCAACAGTCCACAGAAATTGCAGATCCCGCATTGCTGCTGAGACGGAATGCAGAAATGATTCGCCATCTTGATGAAACGCGGATACGTACTGAAAAAGAAATTGAAATCATGCAGCAGACACTGGCAAAACGTCAGGAAGAATTGGGTGAGTCTATCCGCAATGCAGAGACGGACCCGCTCACCGGACTGTTGAATCGTCGTGCCTATGATGAAAGATTGAGTACTGGATTTCAGCGCACACTCCGACAGCGTGATGAGGTGTTATCCCTGATCTTGTTTGATCTGGACTTTTTCAAGCAGATCAATGATGAACACGGGCATCAGTATGGCGATGCCTATCTGATTAAAATGGCGCAGGCAATGCTACATTCTATTCGTGATGGCGTAGACCATGCTATCCGGTTTGGTGGCGACGAATTTGCTATTCTGCTCTATGCCAATAAAGATATTGCCTGCAACAAAGCGATGCATGTGTTGAGCCAAATGAATAATAAGGTGAGTATTGGTATCGCCTCACTTTCTGCGGATGAGCCGGGTGAGCGCGATATGCAAAATTTTATTCACCGCGCGGATGTCGCATTGTATGAAGCAAAGCGAGCAGGACGAGGCCGTGTTGTGGTGGATACCTGGCATCCCGATGGCAGCATCACCTGGGCTCACTTTCTGCCGGATTCCAAATGAGTCAGGAATTGAAAATTGACAGCAATGAATGCAAGCTCTTATTTGCTGATCCCATACAAAGCGAAAGTGCAGGTATTCTGCTTCGCTCGCGTTTGCAGGCTAGCGGCAGACGTATGGGTTTTTCTGATGTCCGCCGTGAAAATATGGTGCTGGTTGCATCTGAAATGGTCACTAATTTAATAAAGCACGCAGGCGGAAAAGGCATGATTCAGGTATGGCAGCAACCTGGCCCTGCGCTTGATATTATTTCATTTGATTTTGGTCCGGGTGTCGATGACCTTGCTCTGGCTCAACAGGATGGCTACTCAACCAGCAAAACATTGGGTAAAGGGCTTGGCAGTATGCAGCGCCTGAGCGATGAGTTTGGTATCTATACGCAGCAGGAAAAAGATGCAAAACATGGCCGCTGGCATGGCACGGCACTCTGGACTCGGTTTTATTTGAACAAGCATAATTCTGCTGGTTCGGCCGGTTTGAATATGCCTGCTGTTGCCCAATCAGGATTTGAAATAGGTGTTTTTTCACGTGCGCTCAATGATGATCGTTTTAATGGGGATAAAATATATCTTCAACAACATGGTGCAAAGCTCAGGCTTTTGCATCTGGATGGGTTGGGTCACGGAGAAATTGCGCAACGGGTTACATCCAATCTGGGATGTTATTTGAGTGTGGAAGGTTTGGATAAATTACTGGCAGCAGTGGATCATCATTTAACTACCGGCGAACGTGGTGCTGTGGCCATTGCCGCTGAGTTTGATTTGTCGAAGAAGAACCTGAATGTGTTGGGTGTAGGTGATATGAGCGCCTATGTGTATATTCATGACTCAATAAATAATTTGTCATTTGCCCCCGGCATTTTGGGTAGAGAACATAAAACGCCTACTGCCACGCAACTCGTTTTTGAAAAGAAAACATTGTTCATTACTGCGAGCGACGGTATCCGCCGTGGTTGGGACAAGGATTCATTTCCCAGGTTGTTCAATCAGCATCCACAATTAATTGCCTATGTGTTAGGGAATGTGATGCCCAGGGTGACAGACGATCAATCCATCTGCGTTATTCGGTTAAATTGAGCCTGTAAGCCGGATAGGAAGGAAATGTAAGCCTTGATTAGATGCATTTTATTTTTTTGATAAAAGTGTGCAAGGTTGAATGGTAAATAACAAATAAATAAAGATTATCCAAGGAGAACTGCATGGCCCAGAAAAAAAATACTGCTCATCACACTATGATCGAACAGCTCAAACTACAGGTTGGTAATATTTCAGCAGCAATTGAATCGCAAGGTCAAACGGTGTTCGGTAGCAGTAATTTAATGAGTGGGGATGAAATTACCGATTTCAGTATTGAGTTTCTGGAGCTCATGGTTGTCCTTTTGGACGTCCCTAATCCTCTTGACCATGACCAACCGGCTTTCCAGGCTCTGCAGGGATTTTTCGGCAGTATGTCCAAGCAGATATTGGTGCGCGGCGGTAAAATGGAGGATTTTGTACGCTATATGCAGTTTCTTCAGCGTTGCTTTATTGAGTCGCTGAAAGAAGATAAAAATGTGACGGTTGAAGATACGCGTGGCATTTTGTTGCTTCTTTCCAGCGTATTCAATGAATTGACGCTTTCGGTATTTCAGGCTTACATCGAGGAAAAAGAAAAAACCATTTATGCACAACAGCAGGAGTTGCGGGAAACCTCAACACCAATCACCGAAATATGGGATGGTGTGCTGACTCTGCCGATCATCGGTACACTTGATTCCAGTCGTACCATGGTCGTGATGGAAGCGCTCTTGAATCGCATTGCAGCCGAACGCGCCAGCGCAGTGGTGATGGATGTGACAGGTGTGCATTCCGTCGATTCGCAAGTATCGCATCACATGATTCAGATGGTACGTGCGATTCAGTTGATGGGGGCAACAGCCATTCTGACTGGTATCCGTCCGGAGATTGCGCGGGCAATGACCAGTCTGAATATTGATTTGGGTAATGTCACCACGCGCGCCAGCCTATCTGATGGATTGAAAGAAGCATTCAAGATTTTGGGTATTGAGGTATCGGCCAAAGCATGAACCAGTATGGCTACCATCTGACGCCTATTGGTGGCGGCGACTTTCTGCTGGAACCGATGTACGGATTGGATACCAGTAAAGCCGACGAGTTAATCGAAGGCATTCTTTTGCGTTTGCAGGCTTCAAAATCTGTGCGGCTATATTATGATCTGGGTGAAATCACAATCATTGATCCGGTCTATTACACTTGGCTGGAATTATTGGCACGCGCCTGTTGCACCATGAATGTCCGTATGGTCTGTATTCATATGCAGCCAACTGCAGCCTTCGCGCTTTCTCATTTTCTGCAAGGAGACCCTGCATTCGAAACTGCACTGGATGTTGATTCGCGCAACTCAACTGTTGTATAAACCGGGG
This sequence comes from Sulfurirhabdus autotrophica, assembly GCF_004346685.1. NCBI lineage: Bacteria > Pseudomonadati > Pseudomonadota > Betaproteobacteria > Nitrosomonadales > Sulfuricellaceae > Sulfurirhabdus > Sulfurirhabdus autotrophica. Next base: position 25,771 of record NZ_SMCO01000016.1, on the reverse strand, counting down.
AAAAAGCATGGTGCTGTTTTGAAGGTAGTGCTTTGATCAGGCAGTTCGCATAAAAAACTGATCAAAGCTGGGGGAGATACGGGCTATTACCAGATTTTTCATTGCTGCAGAAATTATGGTCTCAAGCAGATTTTGATCGGCACAACCTGATGCCCGAAATTCCTGAAGTACGAAATTTGTGGCTCCCATTTCCACAAGCTCAGTCGCTAGTGTCAGCAGATCAGATTCATTGAGCAGTTGAGGGTGCCAGGTTGTTCTAAATTCATGTGCAACCCCGCTTTTAATTAACAGTTTTGTGCTGATACGTGCTTTTTCTCCGCTATTCGATACACCGGTGATTTTTTCATATTGCTCAAATGGCGCTTTTATATCCATGCCCACCCAGTCTACCAAGGGAAGGATTTTCGCCAAGCGCTCCGGATACATGCCTGCCGTATGCAACCCCACTTTAAAGCCAAGGTGATGGATTTCGTGGATTGCCGTTTCCAGCGCGCCTTGTAAAGTAGGCTCGCCGCCGCTAAAAACAACAGCATCCAGTAATCCATTTCGCTTTTTCATGAATTCGATTATGTCTTGCCATGAGATTTGCGTTGGTTCATTTGCCGGAATGAGATGTGGATTTTGGCAATAACTGCAGCGCCATGGACAACCTTGGCAAAATACTACGGCAGCAAGATGGCCGGGGTAGTCGGTTGTGGTGAGTGGCGTAAAACCACCTATCCGTAAGTCGTCCATGTTGAGAATTGTGTGCCGATGCAGTAGTTAATTTGCCGAAGTTTGTGCTGGGTTGCATAAACTGGCACGTGATTCCTGAAAGAAAGTACGCTCGCCATGTTCGCCCTTCTTGCCGATATTGAATGAAGAAACCGGCCGGTGGTAGCCCATGACGCGGGTCCATATTTCACATGGTTGGCGTTCTTCGTCGGTGAGCGTGATGGTATTTTCACTGGCATGATTTTGTATGGATAAGTCAGTCATTTTTGTTACCTCCTTGAAGTTGATCTGATCAAGCTGTAGCTGATTTTTTGCGCTTTTCTGCGATGATTTCTGCATCGCACTTCGGGCAAAACTTGTGCTCTCCTTCCAGGTAGCCATGTTTCGGGCAAATGGAAAAGGTCGGGGTAATGGTAATGTAGGGCAGTCCGAATCGTTCCAACGAACGACGCACCAGTGCTTTGCACATTTCTCCGCTGGAGATGCGTTCGGTCATGTAAAGATGTAGCACTGTTCCACCCGTGTATTTTTTCTGAAGTTCTTCCTGGCGTTCCAGTGCTTCAAACGGGTCATCGGTGAAGCCGACAGGGAGCTGTGAAGAGTTGGTGTAATAAGGTGTTTCAGTCGTGCCGGCTTGCAGAATATCAGGAAAGCGTTTTTTGTCTTCCTTGGCAAAACGGTAAGTGGTTCCTTCTGCCGGGGTGGCTTCCAGGTTGTACATGTGGCCGGTTTCTTCCTGAAATGCCAGCATTTTTGCGCGGATGTGGTCCAATAGCCGTACTGCTAGCTGATGCCCTGCTTCGCTGGTGATGCCGTACTCGTCACCGCTGAAGTTACGGATCATTTCGTTGATGCCGTTGACGCCCAGAGTGGAAAAGTGATTACGCAGGGTGCCCAGGTAGCGTTTGGTGTAGGGGAACAATCCGTTGTCGATATGGCGCTGGATTACTTTGCGTTTGATCTCCAAAGTGTTTTTGCCAATCTCCATTAGTTCGTCCAGGCGTGCCAGCAATGCAGGCTCGTTGCCTTTGTAGAGATAACCCAGTCTTGCACAGTTTACGGTTACCACGCCGATAGAGCCTGTTTGTTCTGCACTGCCAAACAAGCCATTACCGCGTTTGAGTAGCTCCCGTAAATCCAGTTGCAAACGGCAGCACATGGATCGGACCATATTGGGCTTGAGCTCGGAGTTAATGAAATTCTGAAAATACGGCAAGCCGTATTTTGCCGTCATTTCGAACAGCAGCGTGGCATTTTCTGATTCCCAGGGAAAGTCAGTAGTCATGTTATAGGTGGGTATAGGGAAAGTGAATGCTCGCCCCTTGGCATCGCCCGTTGTCATGACTTCAATATAAGCTCGGTTGATCATGTCCATTTCTACCTGCAGATCACCATAGGTGAAAGGCATTTCTTCACCACCGATAATGGGGATTTGCTCCTGCAGGTCTTCCGGGCATACCCAGTCAAAAGTCAGATTGGTAAAGGGAGTTTGTGTACCCCAGCGTGAAGGCACATTCAGGTTGTAAATCAATTCCTGAATAGATTGCTTGACCTCTTCGTAGCTCAGGTTATCCTTGCGGATAAAGGGTGCCATGTAGGTGTCAAATGAACTGAATGCCTGCGCCCCCGCCCATTCGTTTTGCAGCGTACCCAGAAAATTCACGATCTGCCCCACCGCGCTGGACATGTGCTTGGGTGGCCCGGCTTCTACCTTGCCCGGCACACCATTCAAGCCTTCGTGGAGCAAAGTACGCAGCGACCATCCCGCACAGTAGCCCGCCAGCATGTCCAGATCATGAATGTGAATATCCCCTGCGCGATGTGCCGCCCCTGCTTCCGGTGCATACACATGGTTTAGCCAGTAGTTGGCAACCACTTTTCCGGATACGTTGAGAATCAGCCCGCCCAGACTGTAACCCTGATTAGCATTGGCATTGACGCGCCAGTCCTGTTGTTCCAGATATTCGTTAACAGAAGAGGCAACATCCACCATGGTGTTGCGATCCTGGCGCAGTTTCTTGTGCTGTTCGCGGTAGACAATGTAAGCGCGGGCAGTCTGAAAGTGATTGGCCGAGATCAATACCTGCTCAACCACATCCTGAATATTTTCAATGGCAGGTGCGTTGTTGTGAAATTTGTGAGATAGCACTTTTATCACATGGGCGGTAAGCAGTTCTGCTTCATTGCCGTCAAACTCTTCGCTAGCCTGGCCTGCTCTCTGAATGGCCGAGCGAATTTTATCTGGGTCAAACGCTGCGCGCGTGCCATCGCGCTTGAGCGCTTCATTGGGTATTGAAACTAATCGTTGGTTAGGGGGTTCCGTTACGAATGTTGTCACTTTTTTTCCTCCAGTTAATCTTTGGTAGCTATCTGAATGCACTGGCAGTTATTAAATATTTTATTGCCGGTTGATTAAGCTTCGATTACTAAACACAATATATAGTGTTATTTTTTATTAAATATACTCCATGTGGTGTGACTGTCAAGAGGAATTAAAGGTATTTTTATCTATAAAATGACTGTGATTATTCTTGCTGTAATTTATGGTAATCAGATTTGTCGGGCCAAGGCTTCAAGCCTGTTTTTAGCCACTACAGTGGGATAATGGCAGTTAAATTAATTGTGTATGTTAGCTTGCTGGAAAGGTATGCAGCCATCTAGCCTCTGAGCTGGCTACCTTTTAAAATTCCCGATCAGCGGTAATTACAGTGCACACTTAAATTGATTTCGGTTGGTGCTGTTTAATGGGGGGGGCAGGTCAGTGCGATTTTGCTAACATTAATCATTGATAAAAGGTCAGTGCTTACTCTATGAAACTAACCTAAAATTCAATTTATCAGTTTATTGGCTTGCTTTCTTGATGTTAGTCAATGAGATGAATCGCAGTTCTGGTAATATCAAATTTCAATATCCAACTAAGGAGTATGTAAAGTGATTAAAACTGGCAATAAATTCATCCCCGCCCTTGTTATTGCTCTTGCACTTTCTGCTTGCGGAAAAAAAGAAGAAGCACAGACTGCCGCTCCAGCTCAGCCCACCGCCGAAGCTGCCAAGCCCGCTGAGACTGCTGCACCAGCAGAAGTGGAGAAACCGGCTGAAGAAGCTAAGCCAGAAGAGCATGCTGCTGATGAAGCGAGTATTAAAGCTGAAAAAACATTCAAGGCTACTTGCTCAATGTGTCACCAGACTGGAGCTGCCGGCGCGCCAATTTTGGGTAATAAAGAAGATTGGGGTCCACGTATTGCTCAGGGGATGCCTACGCTTTATGAACACGCTATTAAAGGGTTCACTGGTAAAAAGGGAATGATGCCACCTAAAGGTGCTAATGCTTCTTTGTCGGATGATGATGTTAAGGCAACCGTTGATTACATGGTAAGCAAAGCCAAGTAAGCGAGGTTAGTGTGTTAAACCTGAAAGGGGGTTCTGCCCCCTTTTTTCTGCTCAATATTCTCTTTACGAGAGCAATGTATATACCTAGGTTACATTCAATCTTGCGGATTCAAGCAAGGGGTCCAGCAGCAAAGCATCTATTAATTGCTTAACGTTATCCCACGGTGCGCGACCGGGTACAGTCAGCAAATCTGGAAGCAAATGACCATCGGCATTATGCAGATGATTTGGAAAAGTGGACAATTCTTTATGTAAAGGCGCTGTGTCGATACGTAATTCGGCATCTCCCCATGCCCATTGTATGGAATACTCATGAGGATTGAGGTAACGCAATTCAAGGGCTAAACCAGAGTCGAACATCACTAGCAGTGCATCCTGCTTTAACTGAATTTCACCATCAAGCTGATCCGGATAATGTGCCTCTATACTTTCTTTCAGATCTATATGGAGACTCATGACAATTTGGCTTCCTTTACTGCATTGCTCATTTCATTGCGAATTGCATCGCGCGTTTCAGCCAGAATACAGGCGCTCAAATAATTTTCGTAAGCCGGGTGTTCAGGCGTTTCGCCAGCCATGATTTTACTCAGCAAAGCCTGCTCATCTTCTACACCATGTTGCTCAAGCAATGATTTTCGGTTTTCTCGTAAAACATAAGTCAGGCGAGAAAGCGATTCGATTAATTCAGCATCGTCTTGATCCAGCCCCTCAAAATAATTTTTCATTTTTACATCCTTTCATCATGCTGAGCGCCACCATCCAGTGAGACCATATTGATGGTTACTTCGTCAAATTTCAATATTTTCCCACCAAATTGTTTAACGAAGGTTTGTGCATCTTCGATGCGTGAAAATGCACCAAGTGTCGGGCCCATAGAGCCAGACTTTTTGCTATCAAGCACATAATAAGCGGATTTAGCATCAATCCAGTTCCCTTTAGGCTGATCCCAAGGGGTTTTGCCCATATCTTGCGTGAACAAAGCCTTTACACGTTTTTTCTGCTCTGGCCGCAGATAGATGGAAAACATTTCCATGGTGTCGCAGAAGAAATCCGGATCACCTTTATCATAGTGAATCTGTGCTTTTGGCCCCGGGTAGTCTGCCAAAATCATGCCATCCAGTGAACAGGAAGTGCCCTGATTGATTTCGACAACTTTGATCGCTTCATCCTGTTTGGTACAACCGAAAGTTAATGCTGCAAGCAATAACGACATCAGTACTAAATTTGTCTGTTTCATTTAAATCTCCAGGAAGCAAACCCAAGTGGGGCGATAATCCATATCATCATTGCTGTTCCTAATATCCAGGGGTTGGCCAAACTTTCAGGGAATACCGTAGACAATCCATAGAGCGACTTTACTTCTTCCATGCCGAAAATGTTCAGAATACGGAAAATATCTGCCGGGTTCAGGAACAACAAATAAGGAAAAATATCGCCACCATATTCTCCTCCTGTTACGACTAACGCTCCCAACAGCAACAGATCGAATACCAATACAAAGAAGAACCACAACGCAATGGCGATGCCGCTTGCGCTCGTGCGATCTGTAGCGATTACTGAAACTGCCACCGCCATACTCAGAAATGCCATACCCATCAGGATGGCACTGAACATAAAACCGGCATAGTGGAACAGTGAAGCGGCATCAATCTGATAGGACAGGAGAAGCCCGACAACCCCGAATCCAGCCAAAGTTGAGAAAGCCAGCGCACCGGACAATCCACAAAATTTTCCAAATAGCAGTTCGAAACGGGTAATTGGCATGGAAAGCAGCAGATCGAGCGATCCTCTCTCACGTTCACCAACAATAGCGTCGTATCCCAGAATCAGTGCAATCAGCGGAATAAGATAAATTACCAGAGAAACCAGGCTGGCGATAGTTACCTCGATGTTGTTAAAGCCGACGGCACCCTGTTGTGCCGCGCCAAAATACGCAATCACCAGCGCGAAAGCAGTAAACACTGCAGCTACTGCCAGTACCCAGCGATTGCGTATCCGATCCCAAAATTCTTTGGATGCGACTACGCCAATTTGATGCCACTCGATGTTTAACATTCCGCTTATCCTGAATAACCTAAAAAGACATCTTCCAGTGAAGGTTCCCGTACATGCAAATCCGCCACTTTGCCATCTAGCCCGGCAATAATGGATAAAGCAGCCATTTTTGAATTGCGCGGGCAACGTATCAGCAATTTCCCATCTTCTTCTACTGCTTCGTCCAAGCCGAGTGGTAATAGCGCCGTTTTGAGATCATCTAACGTTCCAGGCTGCATTTTTATTTGCATAATCAGTGGCAGATCCATTTCATCGCGCAAACTTTGCACCGTGCCTAAGGCTTGTATCTTGCCCATCTTCATGATGGCCAGTCGATCTACTCTCTCCTGAATTTCTGCCAGGATATGCGAGGTCAAAATTACCGTCACACCTTGTTCGCGCATTTCTCGCAAGATCTGATAAAACTCTCGGATTCCTTCTGGATCAAGACCCGTAGTGGGTTCATCCAGAAACAGGATGGCCGGTTTGCCCAGCAGTGCCTGAGCAAACCCCAGACGCTGCCGCATCCCTTTGGAATAACCTCGCACACGCCGGTTTGCTGCATGGCTAAGCCCCACTTTATCTAGCAGTTCGGCACATGTGTTTTTACTGACACTTTTAAGATCAGCAAAAAACCCCAGTGTTTCCAGCCCCGTCAGGTTATCGTAGAAAACCACGTTTTCTGGTAAATAACCGATGTTACGACGCACCTGACGAAATGCCTCACCCTGTATTGATTTGCCAAGAATGCGGATTTCGCCTTCGCTCGCAGGCAGAAGACCTAGCATCATCTTGAAGAGCGTACTCTTGCCTGCGCCATTATGGCCAATCAGTCCAAATATTTCGCCTTCCTGCACAGCAAGATCGACACCCCCGACAGCGCGGATTTCGCCAAATTGCTTCGCAACAGCGTTTACCTCAATGACGTTGTTTTTCAATCCAGCTACTCCAGTTTTCATGATAAGGACGCATATGCGGATGGCGGTCCACTATAGATGGGGCGCGTAACAAGGGGAACTGCTGTGCTACCAGCCGTAACGTCTGGACTGCCGGACTGTTTAACAGGAGTTTAATCATCGGATGTTTCCAGGTCATTCGATCAACAATATCATTCGCTTCATACGATACGTCTCCCGCGCCGTCACCATCCCGATCCCAGCCGACATAGTTACTCCAATAATTTCCCTGCTCTTCGCCCCAGATCTGATCATTCGACGCCACGTATTTTATCTGGTCCTGGTTGGCTATAAAGTCATTGCCATTGACCTTGTTATTTTTCGAGCCAGCCCAAAGGTGTACCCCTATACGATTTGCTACAACCAGATTATTCTTTATCGTATTGTATTCAGCATCGTAAATAAAAAACCCGCGTGCATTACCCGCTACAATGTTGCCTTCGATGACGGAATCCTGAATGGTGCGCAACATGATGCCATGATCGGAATTTCCCCATGCACGATTATTTCGAACGGTCAGATTACGCACTTCCATAAGAGCCAGGCCACCACGATTAAGATAGGACTCATTGCCTTCCCACACGTTGTAATAGGAATTCATGTAATGCGTACCATAGCGCAGGTGATGGATTTTATTATCTCGAAATAGTGCGTGATGCGAGACGTCTACGTAGATACCATCCCGGGTAAAACTGATGTTATTCCCGATAATCTTTGCGCCGATTGTGTTATATAGCTGAATGCCATTACCTCGTTGAGATGACATGAAATCACGTTTGCCTGTAATCAGGTTGCTGATTATCTGCACATCTTTGGCCTTTTCTATCCATAATCCAAAAAGCGTATAGATCAAATCATTGCCGCTGATCACTGCGCGATCAGAACCGGGCGCTACATAAATACCGGCATTCTGTGCTGTTAAATCACTGCCGCTGTCACGTACGATAAACCCTTTCACGCTTACGTCAGGGGACTTGATACGGATTACATCTCCGGGTTGGTTATCGCCACTTATTGTTGGCCGATTCATTCCAATAAGGGAGAGCGGTTTATCAATAATAATTTGCTCATGATAATAGCCGTGTTCAACCTTGATAGAATCGCCTGACGCTGCAGATTTAATTGCATTAGCAATAGATTCGCCTGGCGCTACACGCCATTCTTTCGCCGCAACCGGAAAAGCCACAAAGCATAAGCATAAGCAAAAATAATAAAATAACTGTTTCACGATCTTATATTTATTGGTTATATGGATCAAAACATCATGGCCTTAATAGGTATGCAATAGTGCGATTCTCAACTGGTTACATCAGGCAATACGCCAAGCAGATAAAGTACCCAAAACAATCCAGCGCCAATCAGCAAGTTTTTGGTTGCTACATAGGCAATCATATCCGGTACGTTAGCACGGCGGTACTGGCGTCCCCACCATGGGCCTTCCTTTACCCAGGGTTTGCAATGCATGCGGCAGAAGCATTCATACACACTCCAGCCTGTCCACCATGCTATTACTACAGCAGGCGCTACCCGTCCGGTTGCTGCCAGCATCCATGCCACTGTAACTGCCAATAACAAACCAATGCTTGCCGCAATAATGGCTGGTTTTTGAGCCAAAAATCCGGGCCCCCAAGGAAAAAGATGATATTTGACTTCATCCCACAGCCATTGAGGCCAACTCTTTTCCTTTTCACTTGGTGGCAAGGATAAATTGCTTCCAGGTGTATGTTGCTCAACCATGATAAATCCTCCTGTTTGGATATCGGATGGGCCACGTATCTAAGATAAACAAAGCATGCACTTTTGGTACGAGTCTGACTATTGCTTTATTTCTTCTGCTGTATTTCCTTTATAGGGATAAAGTATCCCTGTGGTGAAATTTTCGTTAACGGTTGCCCCGCTTTCTCTCGCAACTTACGTTCTTTCGAGAGGGGCGGACATGCGTGTGAATCATAATACATCACCATGCAGTCCAGACATAACAGACACTCCCGCTGGTCAATTTTTCCCTGCTTGTCTATGGCAAGAGACCCACAGCCAACAGCGCAGGCCGTACATGTATTGCACTCTTTTTTGCGCTTAAGCCCAAAAAAACGGAAAGTGGACGGTATGGCCAACCCTGCACCAAGAGGGCAAAGATACTTGCAAAACGGCCGCTCTGTGAATATCGAAATGCCAAATAATGCTCCCCAGAACAAGACAAATGGCCAGGATCGATTCCATACGCCCACCAGGAAGGTAGTCTTGAAGGGTTCAACTTCTGCCATTTTTTCCGCCATTCCCATAGAGTAGAATGATACGGCAAGCAGCCCGGCAAATATCCCGTATTTTAGCCACTTTAATTTGTCGTGTACCGCGTGAGGCAGCATAAACTGGAAGCGCTTAAGGCCGATCCGTTCGCCAAACTTGAAAGCCAGCTCGGAAAGCGACCCATAGGGACATAACCATCCACAGAATAATCCGCGCCCCCAGAAAAACACAGTGATGATGATGAACCACCAGAAAATGAAAATGAAGGGGTCGGACAGGAATAGTTCCCATCTCCATTGATACAGTATGGAATGGAACCAGGTCAGGATCTGGGTGATACTTGGCTGTGCCATCAGATAGAATCCCACAAAGCCAACACTGGTAATCCATATGAAATACTTTGGAATGCTTACCCAGCGTTTGTCCTTGCGTTTAGCGCGACGTACCAGCTTGTCGCGCAGACCATAAACAATGGCTGTTCCTAAAAGCAGTAGTACAAACAGCCCGATTTCAATTTTCTTGTCCTTCCACACGCGAACCCAGACAGGCTCGGGGCGTTCTACGGCAGGACGTCCGCCTTCCAGATAGCGCGCAGGTAACCAGTATTCCTTATCAAAATTCGTAAAGGTTTTGGTACCGGTTTCTTTATCGGCTTTATTAGCCAGGAACACCAGACTCCAAGGATAAGCACCACTAAAACTCTTACTGCGGATGATGAAGATCCCGGCTTCATGGTAAGCCGGTGCGCCAGCTGCTTCAATTCCATACAGATTAAGGTAATCCAGATCACGGAAAGTGAAGGTATCCATTTCCTGAGATACCTGAATACGGTCGTAGATGCCGCCCCGTACGAAGCCGGAGCCTTTGAATGATTCCATACCATTGGCAATGATAAATATAGCGTGCTCACCCGGTTTCAGGTCAGACATCAATCTGTTATAACCAAATTCCCCCAGCACGTTTTTACCCACAGCCGGGGTATTAAGATAACCAAAGTACATGTCGATGTATGGTCCCTCACCTTCGACGCCAACATCTTTCGTGGAAACGGTGAGGTGCTGTACCACGCCTTGTTTGACCATCTCTTCCCAACTTAACTTGTTCGAGATGGCGGTAAATTTTGCCTGGGGCCTGATAGTTGGTTTGATGATACCAACTTGTTTGGCTATTTCCATACCGCTGCGCAGCATCACCTGGTTTTGCGCGATCACTGTCACTGTAGCGCCGCTTATTGCATCAAGCCCAATATAACCTTGCCCTTCGCGCGACTTTCCAATTTCAATTTTGCTACCGACAAATTTGCCTAAGTATTGCTTAATAAATTTGGTCAGTTCGGCCTCAGGAATTCCCAGCAGAAGAATTGGCTCGCTATGGCGCAGGACCTTTGCACCGGTAATAATGCCTTGTTTATCCATACCAATAAGCGTGACCACCGGTTTGCCTGAATAAGCAGGAATATCCACAATGTCCGTGGACAGAAATACATATCCGATTAGTTTTTTATCACCAGAATCACCCTGGTAAGCCTCCACATAAGGAGGTTTTCCCTTACGGTTGGAAAAACTGTCTGCGCCAGGCATCACGTCCTGGCAAGGGACGTATGCACATAAATTTGGATCAGTCGAAAGTTGAGCTGGGAGGGGCGCTTCATAGGTACCGCTGGAAGCAATGGCTGACGTTGACCAGACAGGTGCCACCACGATGAGGATAAACAAAAATCCTCGAATCAATGCTGAAATGTATTTATTTAAAATCATAGTAAGAATCAGCCTGCTTTGTTCGTGTATCCGGAAGATTCATATTAACAAACTGGCAACACACTTAGTTTGAGGTAGATCAAGCTAATTGATTATTTTGAAACAAAAAAAGGGGGACCGAAATCCCCCTCCCTGCTCGCGACAGGGAAAACCGCTAATTGTTATTAAGCTTCAACCAACATCCGACTACGCATCTCCAGATGCAGCGCATGACAGAAGTGAGAGCAATAGCACCAGTAAACGCCTGGCTTGTCAGCCTTAAAGGTGACGGATTTGGTTTCCTGCGGGTTCACGATAAAGTTGATGTTGTATTTCGGAACCGCAAAACCATGGGTCAAATCTTCGACTTTATCCAAATTGGTCAGAATAATGGTTACTTCATCGCCACGTTTAACTGTGAACTCACGTAAACCTATCGTTGGGGCTTGGGAAGTGAGATGCACGGTAACCTTGTTGCCCTTGCGTTCAACGCGACAATCTTTTGCATCCTTGGTAGCCAGTGGGAAATCATCCAGATTGTAGACTTGTCTGGTTTTTACCCTGTCGCGTCTGACCACAATGGCGTCATGTGGCTCCGAATAGGTTGTATGGTCCGCTACCAGCTTCATTTTGTCGCCACTGATGTCTATTAGCTGTGCGCTTTCAGGGTGCAAAGGTCCGACGGGAAGGAAACGATCCTTGGAAAATTTATTATCTGAAATAAAGAATTTGCCGTCGGCTTCTTTGGTTTCACCCATGGAGGTAAAGCCATGACCAGGCTGATATGTCACGTCAATGCGATCTACTACAGGTTTGGCGGACTTGTCTCCTTTAAATGACTTAATGGCCGCATCCAGATTCCATTTGACGATCTGGCTATCCAGGAACAGCGTTGTGTAGGCATTACCACGACCATCAAAGCCAGTATGCAGTGGGCCCAGGCCAATTTCCGGTTCAGCTACAACTGCATCGCGGGCTGTTTTTAACTCACCATCGAACCACTTCAATACCAAACTATGTTCAATCAGGGTGGCAGTAGGCGATAATTTTCCTGAACAGGCATAGTACTTGCCATCTGGACTGATATTCACGCCATGCGGGTTTTTCGGTACAGGTACATAACAGGTCAATGAAGTTTTTGGGTCCTGATTGGCAGCAGATGTACCATCAACCACTGGTACCTTTGAATCGCCAATGGTATAAGTTTTTCCTGCCTTGACAGCAGCCTCAATGCGAGCGATGTTGAAGAAGACGCAAGCATCACGTTCGGCCGCCATCATGTCTTCGTAATGTACACCATTTTCGGTGTTGTACTGGTTTGAGCACGCTAATTTCCCGTCGTAAGAAGTGGCAGTCAAATCCATATTGCCATCAACCTTGCACTGCCAGCGCACTTCCATTGTTTCTGAATCGACGCAGGTAAACAAACAGCCGTATTTCGATGGGTCGTTCAGATCTCGCCCATCATTCGGGTGCGGAATATGAAACTCACTGCCACAAAATACGCGCGTTGTGTGATTGATACTTTGATCTACCGGATCGCGTTTATCAGTGAAAATTCCGTGAAAACCCTGAATATTTGGCAACTCAGTAATTTTGTCGCATTCCATCGTATCCATGCGAATGCGTGCAATTCGGCCATGTATTTTGTCGTTGGTCCACATATATTTACCATCATATGTGCCATCAACATAAGAGCCATGCACATGGTGGGTATCGCCAGTATTATATTTGACACTACCATCAGGTTTTGTGCCGATGATTGCCTTGGATTCGTTGGTAATGCCCCATCCCACCATACAGTCCATATTAAACACTGGAATCTGCTTTAGCGTCCGACCAGATGGTAGCCCGTAAATCCGCACATCTCCGGAATGCCCACCACTGGAAAACATATAGTAATCATCCAGTTTGCCAGGGGGTACTTCATATTTTCCAAATTCACTAGCCATAGTTGTAGCTGGCGCATTGCCTGCAGCACTAACTGGTTTTGCAGCTTCTTCAGTTTTCTTGCAGGAAGAAAGTCCAACCGACAGGCCTGCACCAGCAAGCCCGACAAATGCCGCCGTGTTGAGAAATTTGCGTCGTTCTGCATTAATAGGGGTGCTTTTGTCCGATTTATTCTTTTCTTCCATGATCGTCTCCTTAAACTATTTTTTACAAAATTTGCTGCGAGCTTGAAAACAACAGGACTACACTTTTCCTGCGACATTTTGTCACAGTATAGCCACTAAACAGGATAAACGCATCCCGTTTTCTTGATTGAGATCAATGTTTTTAATATTCAAAAAAGAAAAATGCTTAAATTGCCCGAGATGGCGCTGCATAACCGAGTTGATTTGAATCAAGGAGATTTTCGTTAAACGAGCATAGAGTGGCTGCAATATAAACAGCATTTAGGAGTAACTCATGAGCATGATCAGCACTTATCTCACGTCTGACCATCATCGTTGTGATGAATTATTTGCCCAAGCCGAAGAGTCTGTCGCAAAGGGGGACTGGTTAAAGGCTAATGCAAACTTTGCCCAGTTCCTTGCAGCCATGCGGCACCATTTTGGAATGGAAGAAGAAATTGCATTTCCAGCTTTCGAACAGGCAACAGGTGTTAACAATGGGCCAACCTGGATGATGCGTATGGAACATGAACAAATGCGCGAAGTGTTTGACAGTATGAACAATGCCATTGCGGCGAAAAATGCAATTGATTATCTAGGGCAGTCGGAAACGCTCTTGATCGTTATGCAGCAGCACAACATGAAAGAAGAGCAAATGCTGTACCCCATGTCAGATCAGGTGCTAGGCACTGGACGCGACGATGTTGTCAGGCGTATGCAGGCCTTTGATAAGTCAGGTGCGTAACATAATGAATTGCGAAATCATGCTGGATGTTCGCGGGTTGGAGCCACCCGAGCCGATGGTAAAAATAATGGATGCGTTAGATACGTTGCAGCCAGGAGAAGCACTTTGTGTGGCGATTCATCGAGAGCCTTTTCCGCTGTATGCCATGCTGGATGAGCAGGGCTATGTTCACAGCACAACATGGAGCGAGGATGGCTACTACGAAATAATCATCAGGCTTCAGTAGATTAATGCAGTTAGCCGGCCTGTCATTGGACCAAGCCCCACCTCTTTCGGTGCCGTTTCGCTTCTTCCTTAGTGCACCGCTATTTATGCTGCTTGCGGCGATATTGTTGCTTTCAGCGGGCCCTGATGCACTGATCACACGTTGGTCACCCGCTATGTTGGCTGTTACGCATATGCTGACCTTAGGGTTCATGACAATGGTTATGATGGGCGCCATGCTGCAAATGCTACCAGTTGTGGCAGGATCGCCCGTGTTGAAACCGCGTTTAATTGCCTTGCTAGTACATCTTCCTCTGACAACGGGCGCATTATTGCTTTCTGCCGGTTTTTTTCTTGGGCAGAATGCCCTGATAAGACTCGCAATTCCGGTTTTGATAGCAGGATTTGTCGTATTTTTGGTGGCAACCGGCGCTAGTTTGATCCGCGCAACTGCGCGTAATTCAACGGTTAATGCTATGCGTCTGGCCATTATATCGCTTGCTGTGACAGTTGCACTGGGTGTACTTCTGGCAGCTGCATTAAGCGGATACGCAGATGTGTCGATACTGAAATTAACCAGTTTACATGCAACATGGGGTTTGCTGGGATGGTTAGGATTGCTGGTGATCAGTGTCGCTTACCAAGTAGTCCCAATGTTTCAACTGACACCTGTTTATCCTAAACAGGTGTCCAGATGGCTTGCGTGGGCCATGTTCATATTGGTGATTTTCTGGTCTGGAAGCATATTTCAACAAAATGAGATAACCTGGGTTAGCACTGCGCTATTGAGTTGTTTGGCAGGCGGTTTAACCGTATTTGCAGTAACAACAATTTACCTGCAGCAAAAAAGACGGAGGCGAATTCCAGATGTGACACTGCAATTTTGGCGTTTTGGATTGGCCAGCCTTTTGGTAAGCATTACGCTTTGGGCTGCAGGGCGGTTCATGCCTTCGATTCAGACATCGGCAGTTTACCCGGTTTTGCTGGGAATATTGTTCATCATGGGTTTTGCTGCCTCAATCATTACCGGCATGTTATATAAAATTGTACCGTATCTGGTGTGGTTTCACCTGCATGCACAGCGAAACAGAGGAGGAGGTGTTCCCAATATGAAAGAAATCATACCGGATGTTTTTGGATGGATTCAACTGAACTTACATATTTTTTCAAGTGTATTTTTACTATTTGCAGTGATATGGCCGACGGTATGGATGACAGTTATAGCATCCTGTACGCTTGCAGCTTCGTCTGCGCTGCTATGGATAAATTTGTTCCGGGCTGGTCGTTTGTATATGAAATATGCAAAGATGCGTTCTTGAAACGTATTCAATATCATCCATCTCAATACCGCTTTTAGCTCGCCACTTTGTCGTGAAAAAGGATTAACGATAGGGTTGGTGTGGCTTTTCCGCTTTCCTGCCCTTGACGAAATTCAAAAATGGAGTGGCTTCTTCATTGACAACATGTTGTTCAACTTTCTTCATACCCTGAATCATTTATAATACAAAAAAACATTTCAGCACTGGAGACCCATTGAGTAAAATCCGAACCAGCGAAATTCTGTCTAAATTGCCCCTGTTCAATGAAATGGGGCCGGACAACATTGAATACATCGCCAAATCTGTTCAGGAAATTCATGCTGAAAAGGGACAGGTGTTGTTTCGTGCTGGCGAAATGGCTCTAGGTTTTCATGTGGTGGTATTTGGCCAGGTTAAGCTGGCTTTCACTTCCGCAAAAGGGGTTGAAAAAGTGGTGCAGCTCTTTGGAGCCGGGCAAAGCTTCGGGGAAGCTTTAATGTTTTTGGAAAAACCTTATCCGCTTTCAGCCATCACGCTCTCTGATTCTCTGCTGCTGCATATTCCGAAATCTGCCGTTGAGAACGGGATTTCTCAGGATAAGCAATTTGCTCATAAAATGCTGGCTGGCCTTAGCATGCGACTGCATGGACTGATTCACGATGTTGAAGCCTATTCGCTTCGCTCCAGCGCCCAACGTGTCATTGGTTATCTATTGCAGCATGAAGATCTGGATACCGCCCCTACGCTGCATTTATCGGTGAGCAAAAACGTAATTGCCTCACGCCTCAACATCACTCCGGAAACCTTATCGCGCATCCTTCATGACCTGGTTAGCGCCAATCTCATTAGGGTGGAGGGCAAAGATGTCACCATTTTGAATGTTGAAAAACTACGGGCGTATGGTTGACTTTAGCAGTGCCACCAAAGGAGCTGGAAGCAGGCTCGTTGCATCCAGCGGGGGAAGATCTAAAGCATCCAGCGTATTTTTGACGTACAGGCCGAGTTCTGTGTCGCCTTCCATGGTAAGGCGGCGGTTGAAAAATAGCGTATCAGGATCTTCTTTACGTAATCCCATCATCAAAAAATCGTAGGCATTGGCGCTGATGATTAAATCCGGTTTGGATTTTGGGCGCGTAGCTACAAAGCTTTTAGGGGTGATGCTGAAGTGGAGAGTGGTAGCGCCATCTTTAATGCAGATGCAGATATTTTTACCGTGCAGTGGTTTTAAATCCTGCAGCTTGAGGTGGCGGGTGAGCGTGATGTTGAGCAGTGTGGTGAACAATAGTGAATGCGGGTGTTGTGGTAGTAAAGAAAGTATGCTGCCGACAGATTTTGGCAAGGTAAATGGCAAATTGCTCATGAGCGAGTCACTCCTTGGAGGTGTAGTCTGCGATAGTCTGTTTATAAACAGGCCCCGGAACAAATTGCATTAATTGTTGCAATAACGGGGTATCCAGCTCAGCCTGTGCCTTAAATTGCCCAGCATAGGCGAGATTTTCTTCTTTCAGTTCATAGCAATTGGCCCCGCCGATATCCATCAGCACGGCAGGAATACCCGCATCGCGAAAAGCCTGATGGCGCTTGATGAAAAAATTACTGCAGCACATTCCTACGTAAGCTTTGACGCCCTGATCTTTCAAGGTGTTAAGCGTGGATACCAGGTGTTCGTATTTTGTAATGGTGATGGGTCGCATGTTGCGCTCGCGGGCTAGTCGGTAAGCTTCACCGACTTCGCACAGACCGCACTCCGGGCAGTCTTCGAGTTCGCGCCAATGACACCATGTTGGTTTTGCGCAATAGGGGATCAGCATGACGTCGGCGGATTCAAGAATGGCTTGCGCTGGCATACTGTCGTCCGGTCGAAAAAGCATCAACTTGTCAGCATTGATACCGAGTGTTTGTTGTAAATGGGATTTTTCAATGGATAGTTGCAGTACCTGGGCAAGGTCACTTGCGGTAAATCCAACCAGTTCAGCATGGTTGTTGCGCAAGATACGGTGTATTGCGCCATCCAGCATACATGGTGATAAGCCCACTAGGCCTTGTTCCACTTGCTGAAATAAATCTTGTGGTAATACATGAACGTCTCCCGCTAGTTGCACATGCCTGATCGAGTAGGCTGCATGGTCGAAATGAACACGTGCGCGAAGTACGCCACCGGCTGTTTTCCAAATCGCTTCCATGTTGCTTTCATTCTGCCAGTTAATGCGATCTGTAAAGGAAGCATCCGTTTCAGGATTCAATGCCAACTTGTGGTGGATGAATTCCGACTGCAGATTAAATTGAAAAAATAGTCCTTCTTGAATAGCGGCGATGATGTGCAAGGAGTCCGGAATTTTCCCCAGGCTCTGACGTACCGTTACTAGCCGTTCGCGTGCGCTAGCCAGTCCATCAGCAGAAAGTTTTTCCGTAGGCACACGCAATGCTTCAAGCATGGACTGAATGTTTGCATCCAGTAAAAGGGTTGCCTGAAATAGCAGGGAGTCGCCTTCGACAGCAAGAAAAGCGGAGGCGATCTTGCGACCGTTTATCTCAAGGTCATTAGGGAAGTGGAAGCGGGTAAATATGCCCATGGTAGCCAGGCCAGTGGCCAATCCGGTACAGAACATTTCAAGAAGCTGTGCCCCTCGCAAATTTGCTAATCCCCTGCGGCTGATAAGCAGGCTGATGCACTGTTGCGTTTCATCCAGATACAACGCACCGCCGCCGCTTATGCGGCGTGCAATCTCGATGCCGTGGGTACGGCAATATTCCAGTCGCAGCTCCCGGTCTAGGGGTTGATGAAAGCCGACGCAAGCGGTTGGCAGGTTGCGGTAGAAGCGTAATGTATCCGGTTGCAGCCCTGCCGCATGCTGTTGTAGCAATACTTGGTCCAGGTACAGGTTTCGCATGCCGGAGGAAGGGGTTTCTTCAATGTATAGAATGTTTTCTGCCGAGGTGTTCATTGTGCGGTTATTCCCGTGGATTGTTCCAGACCTGCTTTGCCGTGCCAGTAGCCATCGCAGCCTTTGTCCGGCATCCATTTGGCCAGTTGTTGCATGCATTTCTGTGCGGTATCTGGATTGTTCAGAGATTGCCAGAATTGTTCAATAATTTTTGTGGTATGCCAGGCTTGGGGGCTGATGCGGACGATATTCACACCCATTTCATTCATTTCCACTAATTCGTTGATGAGGTTGTATACGCTGGCAGATTGTGTCTGGATGCCATTCAAAACAAGAAATGGCTGTCCTTCTCGGGTATTAAGTGTGAGGCCGTTAGCATAATCCAGGCAGCGGAACTGGCAATCATCCTTGGGCAGGTTATGGTGACGGGCAGTGAAGCAGCGTGCGGAAAATGCAAGGGGCAACCGTCCAAAAGCGAACACTTCCGTTTCCATGTTGGCTGGTTTTTCAAGTTGCATTTTGTGCAGCATGCCCCGTGACATTTCAACCGGCATGACCCATCTTTTGGCACCTGTTTCGGCGAGGAGCGACAAAGCAGGTGAGTTGTAGACATTAATATGCGGGCCGATAACAAAAGGTAGCCGCCCAGTAAGCAGGTGCACCGCGCCCATGTCGTTGGCTTCTACGGAAAATTGGTCATTATCAGCAAGTTTTCGCAGGATTTTCAGATCGGATTCAGATTCCAGCAGTGCCTGTGAAGAAAGTACGACTTCTTTTCCCGCCGATGCCAGCTTTTCTGCAACTGAAAGCCAGTCATCATGTCGCAGGTTATGGCGGCGAGAGCAAACGGTTTCTCCCAGATAGACAATGTCTACTGCTGTGGCAGCGATTTCTTCGTAAAATTTGAAGATTGCTTCCCTTTCCCAATAGTAAAGGATGGGACCAAGTGATATTTTCATGATGATTTTTCGCAATGCAGTTTTTTTGGGTGTAGATCTGTTAAGGCACAGAGAAACACTGCTGCCTGGTGCTTGAGCGTTTCCAGGTGGGAAAAGGTTAAATGTGGTCTTATTTCCATGGTCGGTGATAGGCCCCCAGTGTGTGCTGCTGGCCTTCTGCTACGCTGCTGAGCTGCGCCATCCACTCCGGGTTTACAATAAAACTGTCAGGTGCGCGTTGACAGGCATCTATTGCCGCTCGCCATACTTTGGTTACCTGCGCCACGTAAGCCGGGCTGCGTTGCCGCCCTTCAATCTTGATCGCGGCGATGCCCATGAGTTGCATTTCAGGCAACAGCGCAAGCGTGTTCAGGCTGGCTGGTTCTTCGATAGCGTAATAGGTTTCATTGCCGACTTCGAACCGGCCTTTGCATAACGTGGGATATCCAGCACTTTCTGTATCGTTATATCTGTCCAGCAATACCCCGTTTAAACGAGACTCCAAGCCTTTTGCCGTATGCTCCCAGCGCACCGCTTTAGCAGGGGAGCATACACCACAGGTATTGGGTGATTCACCAGTGGCATAAGAGGATAAAGCGCAGCGCCCTTCCACCATTACGCACAGGCCGCCGAAACCGAATAACTCAATTTTTACCGGTGTGTTTTTCACCACATGCTCTACTTGGGGCAAGGATAATACGCGGGGCAGTACTGCACGGCTTATGCCGAAATGTTCATGAAAAAAATTGATTGCTTCGTAGTTGGTGGCGGAGCCTTGTACGGACAGGTGCAGTCGCAGGTCTGGATAGTTTTTAACCGCATAGCGCATGAGGCCGATGTCGGCCAGAATAACGGCATCCATGCCCAGCTTAGCTGCCTTGTCTACCGCACCTTGCCAGCGTTCCCAGTTGTCTGCTTGCGGATAGGTGTTCAACGCCAGTAAGACCTTTTTGCCTTTATTATGGGCGTAGCGTATGCCTTCCCTGGCATTGGACTCATCAAAATTGAGGCCTGCAAAATTGCGCGCGTTAGTGTTGTCGCGAAATCCGATGTAAACGCAGTCCGCTCCGTGGTCAACAGCGGCTTTGAGTGCAGGCAGACTTCCAGCAGGGCATACCAGTTCCGGTGCGGTAGCTTTATGCGACATATTTCAGCCTGGAAACTGCATGTTGAGCGAACTGCCCCTGTTGGTGATCGCGTCTGCGAAGCTCTTTTTCGATTCCGTTCAACACATTCCACTTTTGCGAACACCATTCTGGTGCCAGCAAAATAGCTTTAGGTGCTGTGCCGGTCACGCGATGAAATACAATCTCCCGTGGTGTTCGCTCGATCAGGTCGGCGGTAATGCGGATATAATCGTGCATTTCCAGCGGTTGATATTCTCCCCGTCGCCATTGGTTGGCGAGCATTGTTCCTTTCACAACATGCAGCGGGTGCAGTTTCAGACCATCCACGCCCAAACTGAGAACCGTGTCCAGGGTGCTGTGATAATGCGCTTCAGTTTCGCCAGGTAAGCCGATAATGAGATGGGCGCAAACCGGAATGCCGCGTTTTCTGGCTGCTACAACGGAAGTTGCATATTCTTCGAGGCCATGCCCGCGGTTGACGCGTTGCAGCGTCTCGTCGAAAGCAGACTGTAATCCAAGTTCCAGCCAAACCTCGCGACCTTGTTGAATGTATTTCACCAGCAGATCCAATACTTCGTCAGGTACGCAATCAGGACGGGTGCCTACAGACAAACCAATGATATCTGGGTTGGCCAGCGCTTCCTGATAGAGTGCTTCAAGTTGTTCAACAGCAGCATAGGTATTGGTGTAGGCCTGAAAATAGGCAAGGAAATGTTTGGCACGGGTGCGCTTGAAGATGGCTTTTCTGCCAGATGCGAGTTGCGCTTCCATGGTAAGTGGGTTGTTTCCGTTGGGGCTAAACGAAGTGTTGTTGCAAAAAGTGCAGCCTCCTATGCCCTTGCTGCCATCTCGATTGGGGCAAGTGAATCCGACATCCAGTGCAATCTTGTGCACGCGCTTGCCATGGCGGCGCAGCATGTGTTGCCCGAACGTATTGATGTGATCTGACAGTGCCATTTAACGATGATTGTATGTTCGTTTCAGGAGCAGGGTAACCTAAGTATTGAAGCTTATATTAGGACATGACTATCTTAATGTAAAGTTAAAATACGAAATACAGGAAGCGATAATATTGTAATTTGTCAGTAATAATTGAAGTCGGAAAAATGAATTAAAATTAAACTTGTATTTTTAATACATCTTATTAAAATAGGAAGTGATTCGCTGAAGAATTGATGAGTTGGTGTAACAAATAAGCAGGAAGAAGATTGTTTGAATTTTTTATCGTGAAAGGAGAATACTATGTCGCAGCCGCACTTACATATTTTACCGGAACAGATCTATCCATTTGATGCCAGAGGCGTTGCCAAGCGCTTTCGTCACGCGGCCATTTTTGGGTCATTGGACGCGTTGCATCCAGGTGAAACCATGCGTTTTGTGAATGATCATGATCCCCTGCCTTTGCTGGATCAATTGAAAGCGCGCTATGGCGATGCTGTAAATATTAACTATCTGAAGCGTGAACCAGGGCAGATCGTGATTGACTTTACCCGCATATAATTCTAATTTAAACATGATAGTTGGCGCCGGGCTTAAATAAGCGATAAGTGACGTATCTTGCAGTGTAATACTGCTTCCAGTTAAGTTATCCAAATGGATGTGTGATTGTGCTACCCGTCCTTGTTTTCATAGCGATTGTGGCATTCATTGCCGCGTTGATCTTGCCCTGGTTGCTTAATGCATCGCTGGTAGCTTTTATTCATCTGGTGTTTTCAGTCGGCATCATGCCGCTGATCATTGGGGCGATGATGCACTTTGTACCAGTGTTAACCCGCAGTGCATCACCCTCGCGCAGCGCAAAAACCTTGCCAGTATGGGCGTTGCTGGCAGGTTTGCTGGCATTTATCTCTTTTGCCTACCCAGCTGAAGCAACGAACACTTATTATTTTGCTGGGTTACTGGGGTGGATTGTTGCGGGAGCAATGGGATGGTGGATATTTCAGCGTGGTGCAATAAGCCTTGGTAGGCCGCATCCTTGTCTGAATTGGTATCTGGCGGCGATTGGGTGCCTGATGCTTGCGTTGACTGCCATACTGTTGATGAATTTTTTCCCGGAGCAACGCCTGCCGCTTCGGCGATTCCACCTGCACCTGAATACCTTGGGTTTTATCGGCTTGACAGCCATTTCCACCTTGCAAGTGTTGCTTCCTACTGCAACAGGCAAAACGGATGGGCATGTTGCGCAGCGGTTACGTAGTGACTTGAAATGGATGGTGGCGGGGGTGCTTTTGATTGCCACTGGTGCAGGTTGGGTGCCATTGCTGGTGTGGCCTGGTTTGCTGATGCTAATCTACCCGGTGATGCGGCTCTTGCAGGTGTGGTTGAGTCTTTACAGGCATGAAATAATAAGCAGGAGCGGCGCAGCACCAGCACTGGGTATAGCCTTGCTGGGGTTTGTCATGGCAGTGCTGTTCGGTGGGTTACATGGCGCAGGCATGATTAGCGCGAATAATGCCGCGATTGCTTATATTATCAGTTTCCTTTTTCCTTTGGTAACGGGTGCAGCCAGTCAATTATTACCTGTATGGATTCGCCCCGGCCAACAAAATAAGTGGCATACTCAACTCAGGCAACAACTAACCTATATGGCTGGATTGCGTGCCAGTTTATTCCTTGCAGCCGGTGTCGTAGTGAGTTCAGGGTGGCATTGGGGCGTTTATATTGCGCTGGCTGGTTTGGGCATGTTTGCTCTGCAACTGGTGAAAGGCTTGCTCGCTGCCAGAAAGTAACTTAAAAAGCAAAGCGTAACATTTAGGAGGATATGATGACTTATCCCGTATTTTTTGATCAGGTAAGAAAAATAACGATGCATGACCCCTTGGCTGAATTTCTGGGTGCAGCGACCAATGGTTTGATTGAATACACCTATACCGATGCAGTAAAACTCGCAGGCCATTCTTGCCCGACAGTAGCGGGAGCCTATTTAATGGCAGTCAAGGCGTTGTATAAATTATTTGATGGCAACATTCCGGAGCGAGGGAAAGTAAAGGTTCAGTTTAAAGAGGATGCAGCAAAAGGTGTGACAGGGGTGATTGCTAATGTTGTGGGTTTAATTACAGGCGCAACCCAGGAAACCGGATTCAAAGGTATTGCAGGTAAATTCGATCGAAGGAATTTATTGAGCTTTAATGCCGGAATTAATGACGACATTTGTTTTGTGAGAATAGACACAGGGGCAAGTGTCTCGATGCAATACCACCCGGATATGGTACCTCCCATGCCTGAAACGCAAGAGCTGATGCAGAAATCCTTGTCTGGTAATGCGACCGAAGGGGAGATGGAAAAATTCAGAGAGCTTTGGCAGGTTCGGGTTAAACGGATTTTAATCGACCACTTTGATGATCCGGAAATGGTGAAAATGACATTCCAGCCTGCGGAGGAAAATGCCCTTACCAAATGAAATTCAAGTCAGGCTGACACCGGAGAAAATAGCAGCCCATTGCCAGGAACTGGACAAGCAATCAGCCAGTGCAGGCCATACGCTTGCTGCACTGACGGGATTGCAAACTTGCCTGGCAACCATGGTGCCTTCCGGTGACCACGGGCTGCCAGTATATCGGGAAATAATGGCAGTGATAGAGCAGCACGCAACTGCCACTAGAGCACGACTGCTGGAAGAAAGCGCTATTGCGCTGGTAAGGGCGCTGCGTGAGCGAAATCAACATGAAATTACGCACATTCATGCAGCACTGTCTCGTAATGGATTCATGCTGGTGGCGAAACAGGCTATTGCTCAATTGCTGTCAGAGGAGTTGGTCGTGTCGACAGCCTGGGCAAAAAGCTGGTGTGAGGATGCCATCACGAGAGCGCAAGCCGCGAGTGGATACCCTGACAGTCTGAATTTTCAAGGAGCCGGAATTCAGCCTGAAGCCTATGCGGCAATGACGGAAATGTTTGCTTATTTAGGCGGTTCAGTCACCTATATAGCGTAGAACCAGTTTAGTTGGCCTTTAAAAAAAGAGAAATCTCATGAACCCCCAGTCAACGACATGGCGCAACTTTACAGCGGCACCGCACAGAGTGATGTTTTTGGCCGGTGCTGTGCAAGGTATCGCAACCATACTCTGGTGGCTGATCGACCTTTCAGGAAGATACGGCATTGGTCCTCAATTGGGCACATGGACGCTTCCCTCGATCTGGGCCCATGCTTATCTGATGATCTACGGATTTTTCCCGTTTTTTATTTTCGGTTTTTTGTTTACAACCTATCCGAGCTGGATGTATGGCGAAAAGGTATCGGCACGATATTATGTCCCTGCATTTTTGCTGATGGCGGGTGGGGTGGTTTTATTTTACGTGGGAATGATCGCAGGCTTAAGTGTTATGGCGGCAGGAGTAATGCTGATGATGGCGGGATGGGGTATCGCACTGTATGCCCTGTTGCGAATATTTATCAACGCTTCTCACCCGGATAAGCGGCATCCGCTGGTAACCACTATCGCCCTGATAATGGGCTGGATGGGGATGGGCGGCATGCTGTTATGGCTGGTTGCTGATTACAATTGGGCGCTGGATTTTGCACGGATCGGGGGTATCTGGTTTTTTCTGCTGCCGGTTTTCATGACGGTCAGCCATCGTATGATTCCGTTTTTTTCCAGTAAAGTGATTGATCATTATGTGGTTGTGCGACCGTATTGGGTGCTGTGGCTGATGCTGATATGCTCGGTAGGCCATGGCGTGTTGCAGTTTGCGGGTGCATACGCCTACCAGTGGCTGTTTGATCTTCCTCTTTCAATTGCTGCTTTGGTTCTGACCTATTTGTGGGGAATACATCGTAGCTTTAAAAACAGATTGCTGGCTGTGCTGCATGTCGCATTTTTCTGGCTGGGAATCGCCATCGCGCTTTATGCAACGCAAAGTATCGCAATGTTTTTGAGTGGTGGGGAGGTGTTCCTGTTTGGACTGGCGCCTTTGCATGCACTGACCATTGGTTTTTTTGCAACCATGATGCTGGGCATGGTTTCAAGGGTGACGCTTGGGCATTCCGGTCATCCTCTGGTGGCAGATTTAGTGACAAGTATTTTTTTCTGGGGCTTCCAGCTAGTTACATTGCTGCGCGTGTTACCTGATCTGTTAATGGTGGCTAACAGTCATATTTCTTATGCTTATTTGCTGGCAGCTATAGTGTGGTTGATGAGCTTCGTTCCCTGGGTTTTCAAGTATGCGCCCAATTACTGGCGCCCCAGGGCAGATGGAAAACCTGGCTAAAGAAGCCATTGCGAAGAATGATTGGGCAACGGCAAACTCCAGCAAGACTAGTTTCTCGGTTCCATGAATCATCATTTAGAACGCGGATTCAAGTTTGAAGTGCAAGGCCTGTTGATTCGAAGAATACCTGATTGGGCGTTTGATATCCAAGTCGTTTTCTGGGGCGATTGTTCAA